>JAGYNS010000108.1 GCA_018399655.1 Campylobacterales bacterium | reverse complement strand
CACAAACTTTTTGAACTAAATGCACATCAAGAAAGCCAACTTTCACAAATAGGAAAAATTTGGAATAGCTTTAGTACACAAGCAACAAGACTTTGGAGAGAGAAGTATCCGGAGCACTCGCAAGACTTTTACACCAGACTCGGATTTGAACTCACGGGACCACTTGCGGCAATGATGGCAATGCACACTCGTGCCCTAGCTGATGAGATAGGCACTCAAAAAATCGTCTTTATGGCAAGAGATGGACGTATCATCAAAAAAGCATTTGATAAACTCTACACAAAAGAGCTCATTGAAGGCAAATATATATCAGACTACCTGAATCTTTCACGTTCTACCGTCATCCCCGCAACTTTCGAGCATCCTCTTAGTACGAACGATGTCTATTTTTTAATAGAAGGCTTGCATTTGCTTCAAAAGCCTGTAAGCTATTTTCTGAAAAAAGCAAATCTTGACATTGAGCAAAAAAATGTCTTAGAAATTACGAAAAAGTATTTCGATTCGCTTGATAGCATCCCCACAATGGACAAGCTAGGAGAACTCTCAGAGATGTTTATGGAGCTCTCAAGTGAAATCTATACGGCAAACGAGCCAAACAGAACTGCACTACAAAAGTACTTAGAGCAAAATGGTATCTTAGAGCAACAAACTGTTCTCTTTGTAGATGTAGGATGGATGCTAAACATTCAGTCTCGTCTTGATAGATTTATAAAAAACATTAGCCCTGCTACCAAAGTAGTTGGAAGTTATGTAGGCTCAAGAGACCGTATAAATAAAAGCATATCGCATTCATCACTTCTTTTTGATAGCGGTGACCCTTTTATGTATGCAAACTTTTTAGAAGAAAATGTTACTCTTTTTGAAGTGCTCTTCTCCTCGCCAGAGCCCTCTGCTTCAAGCCTAAAACTCGTAGGTGACAAAGTAGAAATAAGCTTTAAGCCGATGCAAAAACCTGTACCTGACCATGAATTTTTTGTAGCACAAAAACTCCATTTTGGGGCAGAGGCTTATTTTGAAAAATTGGCAGTGGCAAAAGAAGAGTTTTTCCCGGAACAAATCTCTAAAGACTATTTTTTCAAGATTTTTGAAGCCTTAGTTAACAGCGACTCTGACATAGCAAAAGCAACTTTAGGTAACTTTCAAGTGCTTTTAGGCGGACACCATGAGTTTGTCTCATACCAACAGCTTATAAAAAACAGTAACAATTTTGAGTACAAACTTAAACAGCATAAAGAGTATTTTGAACCAATTTTATTTCAAGCCGCAGATGAAACTGCTCATGTAAGCATAGTCACATCTGCGGGTTTAGATAACGGTTCTACAAGATACAGAGCGATTCACCTAGCAGATGCCCTGCGATACAAAGGAGTAAGTGCCACGCTTATTCATGCCGGTACGCCAACAGAGCAAGCAAATAGCATCATAGCCAATTCTCAAAGCATCATTTTTCAAAGATGTTTTGAAGAGCAAGGCAATGTAGGAAAATTTTTAGAGTTTGCCAAAGCAAAAGGCATTAAGTGCATTGCAGAAACAGATGACTTGGTTTTTCCAAAGTATGTTCCAATGATAGGCTCAGTAAAAGGTGGAGAGTGGAAGCTAGAAGAAGCGATGTTTGTCGCTACATCTTACGAAAAACTCATAAAAAAAGCAGATGCATGCATTGTCTCGACTCCATTACTTAAAGAGTATATCGAGCAAAGTTACAATATTCCCTCAGAAGTCGTACGCAACAAAATAACTCCTAGACGGCTCAAAGCACCAAAGTCGGTTGAGCAAAACAACATCAAGCTCATCTATGCTTCAGGTACCTACTCACACAAAGAAGATTTCGACATCATCGAAGCAGTGTTTTTTGAGTTTATGGCATCACATAAGCATGTGAGCCTCTCAATCTTGGGAGCAGCTCAGGTATCAGAACGCATTTTAGCACTCAAAAATGTAAGTAACTACCCACTATTGCCATACACGGCGATGCTTGATTTTATACAAAAACACGACCTTATGCTCGTGCCATTGGCAGAGGATGTGTTTAACCGTGCCAAATCAAGTGTGAAGCTTGTGGAGTGTGCCGTAGTAGGTGTCCCAGTGCTAGCCTCTAAGGTGGGAGAGTTCGACTACGCCATAGAGCATGGCAAAAACGGCCTGCTAGCAAGCACAGCAGATGAGTTTAAAGCATTGCTAGAGCAAGTCGCAAATGCACCAAAAAGCATAGAACACTTAGCAATGGGTGCATATGAGAGCATTCAGAAAAATTACACAACTACCTCATTAGAAGATGGGGTTTTAGAAATGGTTAAAGGGTTATAAAATGGATAAAAAAACAATATATTTTCATATCGGTACGCACAAGACTGGTACAACAGCACTACAAAAGTTTTTTGTTGACAATAAAGAGTTGTTAAATGAGAAAGGCTTTGTGTATGATTTTTATAATGAATCGGAAATGAATCAAGGTTATTTAGTTAAACCTGAAAAGTGGGATAAAATAAACTTAGATCCAACCAAAGACTATATTATTTCTGGAGAAGATTTTTATAGTCATATTTTGAATATTACTAAAACTATAAAAGAAAAACTCTTTGATTTTAATATTCACTTTATTGTCTATTTTAAAAGACAAGATCTTATGAAGCAGTCTGTTTATAATCAGATTGTTAAGATGCATGGCTTTACAAAAGAGGTGACACAAGATAACCATTACAACTTGGATTACTATCAATTTTTACAAAATCTTCAACAAAGCTATCCTGGGGCTTTACTAACAGTTCGTGTTTATGAAAAAGGGCAATTTGAAGGGGGTACAATTTTCAGTGATTTCTTAAAGATATTAGGTTTAGAACTTAATAATAATTTTTTTGTCGAAAAGAAGGTGGTAAATCCTTCTTTGACCACTGACAAGCTAGAGTTTACGCGATATATTAATATGCTCAATTTAGCCGTGGGCTTTAGAACAAAACTCAATAAACTTGTAATTAAAAGTGCTTTAGACTCCAACGAAGCTTCTCTTTTTAGAAATCAGGACCTTATTTCTCCAAAAAATGCTAAAGAGTTACTAGAGCATTATAAAGAAGGTAATGCAGCTATTGCTAAAGAGTATTTGGGAAGAGAATCAGGCAAGCTTTTTTATGAAGAAGTCTTTGAAGATGATAATTGGCAGGCCTATCCAGGGCTAAGCACTAAAGTTGCCCAAGAGATCATAGAAAAAATAAAAGAAATGGATTATGATGTGCTTGAAAAGCTCTATGAAAATATCTTGTCTCAACAAAATCACTCTATAGAATTTGTGAAATCAGCAAATTTTTTAGTACCTTTGCTTGTAAATATATTAGATAAAAATAAAGATACAAAACCATTTTTAGCTAAAGAAAAATTAAATGAATTTGCCAGTTTAAACAGTAAATTATCAGCAGACTCCCACTCTGCGGATATTTTAAGAGAGGTTGCTTTTGCCTTTGAAGAATCCGGAGACATCCAAACGGCGCTCAAGTTGATGCAGCAAGCACTTATTCTTAGGCCAAGTGGTCCGCTCATCAAACAAAAAATTGAAGAGTATGCGCAAAGGTTGCAAAAGCCACGCTAAATTTTATTGTGCCAAAAGAAAATATGGAATACTTTGGCAAAGCAACAGGCTTGAATATAGAGTATGTAGGTGTCAGAAATCGCCTACAAGGATAAAATGATGAAATATTACAAAAAGAAAGATTTTAAATGAATATCTTAATAACAGGTGGAGCAGGATACATAGGGAGTCATGTAGTAAGACTACTCTCATTTGACAAGAGCGTTAAAGTTACTGTGATAGATAACCTTTGTGGCGGTGATTTTGATAGTGTGTCAGTTTTAAGAGAGTTTTTTTCTGAAAATAGTTTTACGTTTATAAAGCTTGATTTGAGTGAGTTTAGTAAAGTCCAAGAGCTATTTGAAGCCCATACATTTGATGCGGTGATTCACTTCGCCGCACACTTGCAAGTAGGTGAGTCGGTGCAAAAACCAATTAAGTACTACATGAACAACACCATCAACACCACTCACCTCATAGCGATGTGTGAAAAGTATGGTATCAATAAATTTGTCTTTAGTTCCACAGCTGCGGTCTACGGTGAGCCAACACAAATGCCCATCACAGAATCAACCCCGACAAACCCTATAAACCCATACGGCATGAGTAAGCTTATGAGTGAACATGTTTTAGAAGATACGGCTAAAGCAAATGAAGACTTTAAGTATGTGATACTGAGATATTTCAATGTAGCTGGAGCAAGTACAGATAATAGCTTAGGAGAATGCCATATACCTGAAACGCATCTTATCCCACTTATAGTTCATGCAGCTATAGGTAAAAGAGATAAGATCATGATGTTTGGTGATGACTACCCCACGCTAGATGGAAGCTGTATGCGTGACTATGTGCATGTGGAAGACTTAGCATCAGCTCATATAAAAGCACTGGAGTATCTAGCAAATGGAAATGAAAGCGATATATTTAACTGTGGGTACGGTCATGGCTATAGTGTAAAAGAGGTTATAGATACTATCAAGAAAGTAAGTGAAGTAGATTTCAAAGTAGAGGTCGCACCAAGACGAGAAGGTGACCCAGCAGAGCTAGTAGCAGACAGCACAAAGATAAAAGCAAAGATGGGATGGACTCCAAAATATGATGATTTGGAGTTAATATGTACAAGTGCTTTAACGTGGGAGAAAACAAGATAAATGAAATACAAAACAAAAATCACAAAATGCCTTTTCCCGGCAGCAGGTTATGGTACACGCTTTTTACCTGCAACAAAAGCGATACCAAAAGAGATGTTACCAGTACTTACAAAACCGCTCTTGCAGTATGGTGTAGAGGAAGCTATCAGTGCAGGGCTGAGTACGATGGCAATAGTCACAGGGCGTGGTAAAAGAGCGATAGAAGATCATTTTGACATTAGCTATGAGCTAGAGCATCAGATAAAAGGTACATCCAAAGAGCATTATCTCACCGAAATTCGTGCTATTTTAGAAAAATGCACTTTTTCTTATACGAGACAGATAGAGATGAAAGGATTAGGTCATGCTATACTAAGTGGTGAAACACTCATAGGTGAGCAGCCTTTTGCAGTAATATTAGCAGATGACCTTTGTGATAACTGTGAGGGTAAAAGTGTGCTCAATCAAATGATG
>JAGYNS010000107.1 GCA_018399655.1 Campylobacterales bacterium | reverse complement strand
CCTAGTAGATTGTTGTTTTCAAACTGGATACGCTTTTTTGAAAGAGTAACTAGTCTTAGATCTTCTTGCAACTTTACCAAAGCTTTTAATTTTGATTCACTCAAGGCTTGCTTCTCGTTTGCTATATTTTTTCCTAAAAGGGTATTTAAAGACTTCGCTTGAATAGGAAATTCTTTTTTATACAATAGATCCCATTTTTCAAATCCATCTTCTACTAGTAGAAGTTTTTTTACATCAAGTTTTCTATCTCTTATTTTGATATTATACTTATGAACCTTTTTTGAAAGAAGATATTCTTCAGTTGTTTCTAGTTGATTTAATTTTTGAAAACCTTTTTGAAGATACTCTTTATTTGAATGGAGTTCTTCTGCAAATATTCGGTACTCAAATCTACTTCTCATGAGTTTTCTCCTTTTTTAAACAACAGTTTATTACTTTTTAAGTTAAACTATGTTGTGATGTAGATAAGTTTTATTAATACAAGGAGGATACAATGAAACATACATTAATGAAGTTACCATACGAATTAGACGCACTGGGACCAAATATCTCAAAAGAAACTTTAGAGTACCACTACGGTAAGCATCACGCAACTTATGTAAAAAAGCTTAACGCTCTTTTAGAAAATGATCCAAAAAAAGCTGATTTGAGCTTAGAAGAGATTATAAAACAGTGTGATGGTGGAATTTTTAACAATGGTGCACAGGTGTATAATCATGATCTGTATTGGAATTGTTTAACTCCAAACTCCTCAAAAATATCTAGTGATCTTACAAATGCCATCAATAGAGATTTTGGAGACTTTGACACCTTTCAAAAGCAATTTACCGATGCTTGTACAACTTTATTTGGATCAGGTTGGGTATGGCTTAGCGTTGATGAAAAAGGACATTTATCAATTGACAAAACAAGTAATGCTGACAATCCATTAAGAGAAGGAAAATACCCTATTTTAACATGTGATGTGTGGGAACATGCTTTTTACATTGACTATCGAAATGCAAAACCAGACTATTTGGAAAAATGGTGGGAACTTGTAAATTGGGATTTCGTCTCAAATAGATTTTATGGTTGCCTAGAGAGATAAAAGCTAAAAGAAGGATATTCTATTGTACGACAAAGAGTGCCCAAACCACCACAAGGGATAAAAAAACTACACTGGTATGGACCAGGACTTTTATGGATGCTCTCAGCAGTTGGAACTGGCTCCATTTTATTTACTCCAAGAGTTGGTTCTGTTTATCAGTATGATCTTTTTTGGATCTTAGTTTTAGTTGTCTTTTTTATGTGGGTGATGATAAAAGAGATGGCAAGATTTAGTGTTGTAACAGGCAAAACAATGCTTGATGGTATGTCCAAGCTTCCAGGCCCTAAAAATTGGGCTGTTTGGATCATCTTTATCCCTCAACTTTTTGCTGCTGCTGTGGGAATTGCAGGTCTTTCGGCTATAGTTGGTAGTGCTTTTAGTGGTTTTTTCCAAGGAGTACCTTCCTACTTCGCCATTGGGACAATTGTTATTTCTATTCTTATTACAACCATCGGTAACTATATGCAAATAGAAAATATTAGCAAAGTTTTAGGTGCAATCTTAATGGGTATTGTTATTTTTTCTGCGTATGTAGTATTTCCTGATTTTAACACAATTTTAGCTGGACTAAAGCCTTCAGTTCCAAAGGAGGTTGATCTGTATGTAATACTCCCATGGATTGGAACGATCTTAGCGGGTTCTATGGGGATTGTATGGTTTTCTTATTGGATATCTACACGAGGTTTTGGAGGTGGTTTTGAAAATCAGCTCAAAGATGATGAAATCCCTAGTGAGGTAGCTAAAATGAGCACTCACAAAGTAGATAAAAAAAAAGATTTAGATGAGTGGATAAAAATAGTAGATACTACAGCTTTAGTAGGTGTTGTAGGTGGTTTTATTATTATTACCTCTTTTTTGATATTAGGAAGCGAACTTTTAGCACCAAAAGGAATTTTACCTAGTGGTAGTGATGTAGCGATAGATTTAAGTAAACTTTTTTCAAATGTATGGGGAGAATCAGGCAAGTTTATTATACTTGTAGCAATTATTATAGCCCTAGGGGGAAGTGTTTTAGCCAACCAAGATGGATGGGGGAGAAGCTTTGCTGATATGAGCTATATCTTAGGTCGCAACAGTTTTTTTAGATCACAGTTTTTCGCCTCTTTTACCAACTTTACTAAACTTTTTGGGGTCAATCTTAATAAAGCAAAACATCTTAAAAAGTTTTATATATTAACTATAACAGGAGTTATTCCTATTATAATTATCACTCTTTTTAAAGACCCCGTGGCGATCATGTCCGCTTCAGGGATTATTGCAGCAATGCATACACCTTTTATTGTTTTAACCGCACTGCTAGTAAATATCAAACTACTACCAAAAGAGTATAGACCAAGCCTTTTTTATATCTTGATGATGACATTTTCAGGAATCTTTTATCTAGGTTTTGCACTATTATATATTTTTTAAAGGAGTCAATTATGAACAGAAGAAATTTTTTTCAGATATCAACCATTACAGCAACATACTTGCTAGTAGGGTGTGATTCAAAATCAAAAAACGAGGTTACTGAAGAAACTTCACAGTCTTCAATGAGTGAAGAAAATCAAAGTAATCCAAAACAGACAAATCAAAAAGAGTACTTGCCTTTTTCTCAAAAACTGCAATTTCCCGAGGTGATAAACTTCAATGATACACAACAAGCAGAACTCACCGCACAAAAAAATGAGATATTTATCTACCCTGAGAAAAAAACGGAGATGTTTACTTTTTCAGGAGAGCTACCAAATCCTACAATAAGGATTCAAAAAGGGGATAAATTTCACTTGATATTTAAAAATAACTTGGCAAAGCCTACCATTATCCATTGGCATGGTTTAATTGTTCCAGAAGATATGGATGGTCATCCAAAAGATGTTATATCAAATCAAGAAACCTATGAATACAGCTATGATCTCAATCAAAGTGCTGGAACATTTTGGTACCATACACACCCCCATGGAAGAACTGGAAAGCAAATATACCATGGACTAGCTGGTATGTATATTGTTGAAGATGAGCAAGAAAAAGCACTCAATCTGCCATCAAATGAGTTTGAACTCCCTTTGATGATTCAAGATAAACGATTTGACAAAGAGAAGCAATTGATCTATAAAGAGATTCAGCAAGATAATAATGGAGTAATTGGTGATGTTGTTTTAGTAAATGCTACCCCTTTTCCTTATCATAAAGTCAGTAGTAGAAAGTATCGATTAAGAATAGCTAATGCTTCAAGTGTACGAACCTACAATCTCTCTTTTGAAGGTTTAAAATCTTTTACACTCATTGGAACTGATGGGGGACTTTTAGAGGAGCCTATAGAGTTAGAAAGTGTATTACTAAGTGTTGCAGAAAGGGTAGATTTAATTGTTGATTTTCAAGATAAAGAAATTGGAGATACTGTTACTTTAAAAACTATTGGAATTGAAGGTGCTGTTAATATTGGTCTTAATCCAAATTATCCTGCACTAGATGCCTCTATGGATATCATGCAATTTAAAGTAACACAAAAAAGTAAAAATACCCTACAGATACCTCAAAAGCTTTTACCAATGAAGCGATTAAAAGAAGATGATGCAATTAAAACACGAAAAATCACTATGCAAGCTGGAGAGGGTGGTACTTGGACTTTAGATAATAAAAAATTTGACACGAGTCGTATTGATCAAAAAGTAAAACTAAATACTACTGAAATTTGGGAAATTAAAAATACTATACATATGATACATCCTTTTCATGTTCATGGAGTAAAATTTCAAGTATTAAGTAGAGATGGTGACACTGCTATACCAACAGATAAAGGTTGGAAAGACACTGTTTTGGTAAGGCCAAATGAGACGGTTAAGATCATTATGCAATTTACGATGCCTGGACTATTTTTATACCATTGCCATATCTTAGAACATAGTGACAATGCTATGATGGCACAGTTTTTAGTTGAAAAATAAATTTCAATAAGCTATATACCAAGGA
Organism: Campylobacterales bacterium; assembly: GCA_018399655.1. Classification (GTDB taxonomy): domain Bacteria; phylum Campylobacterota; class Campylobacteria; order Campylobacterales; family Arcobacteraceae; genus JAIOSF01. The sequence continues at coordinate 1,188 of JAGYNS010000107.1, read as the reverse complement.
GATGTTATGAAACATCATGATCATACAGAACATCACAAGATGATGATTGTAGATTTTAGACGAAGATTTTGGATATCTCTTGTAGTTACTCTGCCAATTTTACTCCTTTCCCCTATGGTGCAAAGTCTACTCTCATTTGAGCTTAGCTTTGCTTATGATAACTATGTGCTTTTTGCACTTTCTACTTTTATCTATATCTATGGTGGTAAGCCTTTTTTAACGGGACTTAAAGATGAACTAAACAAAAAAAAACCAGGGATGATGACACTGATTGCTGTAGCAATTAGTGTGGCTTTTCTTTATAGCTCTGCTACCACTTTTGGTATGGAAGGAAAAACCTTCTTTTGGGAGCTTGCAACTTTAATTGATGTGATGCTCTTAGGGCATTGGATTGAGATGAAATCTGTTGTCAGTGCTTCTAACTCTTTGGAAAAACTAGTTGAGCTTATGCCAACAGAAGCTAATTTGGTTAAAGGGGATGATACAAAAAAAGTCTCAGTAGATGAACTACAAGAGGGAGATAAAGTAGTTGTTAAACCTGGTGAGAAAATCCCTGTGGATGGTATTGTAATTGAAGGGAACAGTAGCGTTAATGAATCGATGGTCACAGGGGAGTCTAAACTTGTAAAAAAAGAAAAAGATAGCAAAGTTATTGGTGGGACAATTAATGGCAATGGCTCTTTAACAATTACCGTAAAAGGAGTTGGTGAAGATGCCTATCTAAGCCGTGTTATTGATATGGTACAAAAAGCAGGAGAGAAAAAAAGCAAAACCCAAAACTTAGCTGATAAAATTGCCTTTTGGCTTACGATTACTGCTTTAAGTATCGGATTTACTACCCTTGTTGTTTGGCTGGCTTTAGGAAAAGAGTTGGTGTTTGCACTTGAACGAATGGCAAGTGTGATGGTAATTACTTGTCCTCATGCATTAGGTCTAGCAGTGCCTTTAGTAGTGGCAATTTCAACAGCAGTTTCTGCTAAAAACGGTTTGCTTATTAGAAACAGATCTGCTTTTGAGAATGCTAGAAAAATTACAATGGTCGCTTTTGATAAAACAGGAACCCTTACTAAAGGTGATTTTGGAGTCACTCGATATAAGTCCCTAACTGATGAAGATGATGATGAGTTTTTAAGAAAAATCGGTGCATTAGAACAAAAATCAGAACATCCAATTGCCGTTGGAATTATG
>JAGYNS010000106.1 GCA_018399655.1 Campylobacterales bacterium | reverse complement strand
GGTCAGCAAAAAATAAAATATATATAGAAGAGAAAAACAATATAGCAGCCCCAGGAACTTCTGCCGATTTGGAGACATTTCCCTCTTTTTTGGCGTCGTCTATCTTTTTGGAGGTGGGTTCTTCTGTTTTTTCCTGTTCATCAGCCATAAATTATCCTCAATCCCTTACACTTAATTCTCAAATTTTGTCACAAAATAGTTTGTGAAGCTATCAACAAATATCTCCATACCAAACATCATAAATATAAATATCAAAGCAAACTTTAATTGAAAAGTTACAACAAATGGGGAAAATGCTGGCATAGATTTTGTCCCATATCCATAATATATATCAAGTATAAATCCTATAAAAAATAAAGGAAATGCAAAGGCAAAGGCAAAGGCAAACATCCTATTGATCTCTTGCGTTGCATACAAAACTCCATCATAACTATAAAGATCAAATGTTCCTAAAGATATGGTTCCAAAGCTTTGAGCAAGCATATAAATAGTTATCTCATACATCCCTGTTTCTAAATATACTACTAGCACAATTAGATATAACAATCTACTAATTAAACCTTGCTGTGTACCTGTTGCTGGATCAAACATCGTTGCCATAGAAAGAGCTGTTGCATACTCCACAAGGTCCCCTATAATTTGAACCGCCGCAAAAACAATTTGCACCAAAAAAGATGCAACTAGCCCTAATGTTATCTCACTGACTAGAGCAAGCAAAAAATTATCTACATTGATAACACTGTTTTCATAGTCAATTAAAGGGAATAAAAACACTGTTACATAAAATGCAAACGCAACTCGGATCGTTGGGCTTATGGTTTTATGTCCAAAAACTGGCATAAAAGCCATAAAGCTTAAAACTCTCGCAAGAAGAAGTAAAAAAGCAAGAACGGTGGGCTGATCAAATAAAGATATCAGTTCTTGCATACAGTCCCTTACATATAATCAGTAGATCGAGTAGTCTGCTCACCTTGTTGTTCATCTTCATTTGAACTTGAACTCTGTTTGTTTTGATTCTGGTTTTGGCTATTTTGACTGTTGTCCCCTAAAAAACCATTGGAGTTTTGCTCATTTTGCCCATTTTCCATCCCAAAATTAAGAGTAATATTTGATCCCTCACCCAACTGCTTTTGAAGTGCATTTTGTAAAGCTGCTCTATTCTCTGTAAATGCTTCCATTGTATTACTACTACTCATATTCATACTGACTGTTATACTGTTATCTGCTTTGCTAGCTCTCATCATAACCGCAATAGAACCTAAATTTTCTGGATTTAAGTTCATTCTAAAAGCGGTAAAAGGTGGCTTATAGTTAAGATACATACTTCTAGCCACATCACTCATAAAGCTTCCCATTTTTTGCTGAGCCCCTATGATTTTACTTTGAATTGTCTCAACCGTTTGTTGTGGTACTTGAATTTGAACTACTGCCTCTTTTGGTGTAGATTGGGTTTGATTGCTATTATTTATACTACTGCTAGCCTCTTGTTTTTGCTCTTGTACTTTTGCTTGTGTATTCATTCTTTCTTGGTTTTGAATCGTTTCTAGCTGATTATTGATCGCCAATTTATTATAAGATTTTTGTTGATGAAGCATCTCATTTATCTGCTTATTGTTTTTACTAAAAAGCTCAGCTTTCGACTCACCCTCTTTTCCTATAGCTTCTACTTCTAACTCTTTAGGGTTAAGTTCCAGCATATTGGCACTTTTTGTTACAGATTGAAGAGTTTTTTCCTCCATTATATTTTTCTTGGCATCATTGAGCTGCTGTAGTGATACTTTTTGTTTCAATGAGCCTTGATCTTGTAAAAAACCATTGGCTGCTAAAAAGGAACGATCTTTGCTATTTTGTAAAGTGATGGTACTTTTTTCATTATCATCTTGAGTATATTGTGATAGTTTTGGTTCTAACTCTTTTTTAAGCTCTTGGATACTTTTTACAATCTCTTGGGTTGAGACAAAAGTAATTTTTGCTACAGTTTTTTCTACAATTTCAACTGCCTCTTTGATCTGGTCAGTTTTTTTTGTTATAGATTGAGTTTCTATCTCAACAAAGCTTTTTGAATCATTTTTTACTTGAACACTTTTTTGAGAAATATCTTGCTCAATCTCATCACTTATTTTACCAATAAGCTCAGCACTACTGTCAATAGCTTTTTTAATACCTTCTGTTGTTGATTGTTTTGCGGAAACTTCCTCTACCGTTAAGTTTTTATCTTTGGATGTTTTATCACTTTGACTATCTAAAACTGATACTGTTTTTACAATCTCTTGGGAAGCTTTTTTTATCTCAGATCTGTTTTCTTGAATCTTTTCTATTGTAGCAGTGGTTATTTTTTGTTTCGTATGCTCATCACTTTTTTCTACTACTTGTTGGGTTTGATCTATCGCTTTTTGGGTTTTCTTTTCATCGTTTGGCTGCTCTATAATCTGTGATTCAGATTTGATTGCTTTTTGGGTTTGATCTACTGCCTTTTTTAGTTGATCCATCGCTGGTGTGTCAGGTTTTACCGCTTTTTCTATTTGTTCAACTGCTTTTTTGATCTGTCCAGTTTTATCTTCAACCGTAGCTTTTATACTCTCTTTAAGATCTTCAACTTTTTGCTTAATCTGCTTTTCATCTTCTAAAAGTTCAGATTTGCTTTTGATTGTTTTTGCTTTTTCAACTACTATCTCCACAAGTTCATCTGAGAGCTGTTTTATTTGAGCTTTATCTATAGTTGTTGTCTCTGTTTTTTGTATAGAGCTATTTTTAGAAGAGGTTTTGTTATTTTCCAAAGTCTCTTTTTGGTTTTGAACTACAGCTGTTTTAGACTGACCCTTTCCACTTGTAGCATTTTTTAAAAGTGAATCAAAAAGCGATCCCCCCTCTTTTTTTGCTCCAGTTTCTTTTGCTGAGTCACTATTTTTACTAGTGTCACCTTTTTTTTCAACGGTTGGTAGTAGTTCTATTGACATGGGTTACCCCTTACATTTTAATTATATCGAGTGTTTGTGTATCCATATTTTTTTGTGTTTTAAATGCGGCTACATTTGCCTCGTAGGATCTCATCGCTTCAATAAGATCAACCATCTCAATGACTGGATTGATATCTGGAAATGCTACATATCCATTTTCATTAGCATCTGGATGGGTAGGGTCATATTTCAAAATTGGCTCTTTATTCGCTTGAGTAATCTCTCGTACATTGACCCCTTTTATAGCTAAAGGGTCTATTTTTTCTTGCCCACTTTTATCTACTTTTTTTGCTGATTCTAAAAGTACCTCTTCAAAAACAACATTTTGTTTTCTGTATGGTCCCCCATCTTCTGTATGTGTTGTTTGAGCGTTGGCAATATTTGAACTTACTACATTGATCCGTTCTCTTTGCGCACCCATACCTGAGGTTGCAATATCATATCCATCAAAAAAACCCATCTTTGTATCCTTTGAATCTTAAAATTATATCTGCATTGCCATAACTTGTTTATAGGCACCTAACGCTTTATTTTTCACTTCAAGGCCTAGCTTTAAACTAAGCTCAGCTTCTTCTATTTTTTGTACAGCTGCTTGGAGGTTTTCCACTTTCCCTGTTGCTATATCGTTCATAGCATCATATGCTTCTACTTGAGTTTTATTGACTTCAACGAGTGACTGCTCAAGTATTTGAGAAAAAGAGTCACCGTTTTTGTTCATATCTTGTTGTATATTTGTCCCTATAGCACCTGAACTTTGTAGTGCTGATGGTTGTATACTGTTAAAAGGATTTGTTACTTCTGCTAATTTCATCTATCTCTCCTTATTTGTTTTCATTTGTTTTGGAGCTTTGTACTGCTGCTTCTTGAATTGAAAGGTCGTTTACTAAAGATTCAAGATCTCCAGCAGATTTTTCAAATTCAGCTCTATCTTGTTCATTTGATAAATTGATCAATGCTATTACCATAGAGATCATTATATTAGCCAAGCCTTTAAATAAAATAGTGACAAAAACTATCCAAAAAATCATCTCTATAGGAGTATAGTAAGTAGCATTAAGAACGAAAAAAATCACTGTCCCAAAAAATACTGTCGCAACATATGTGTCAAATATTCTACTTTGCAACAATCTTTTAGAAAACTCATGTGTCTTCATAGATCTCCCTAATCAATTAATTCAAGTAAATTATTTACAACTAATTGCAACTGTTTTGTCGGCTGTTCTTTTTCAAGCTCTTTTGTAAAAAGCTTTCGAAGCCTTCCACTTATTGCAATACCTCTTTGCTCGCTCACATTTCCTATATATTGTACCATAAATTTTCTATTAAGTTCATTTTTTAAAGCCAATTTTCTCAAAGATTGTGTAATTATCTCTCCTGTTTCATATTTTTCAGTATAATTAAAACATAAAAAAAGTCTTTGTTTTTTTAAGCTAATCATTTTTAAAAGTGCATATACATCAGTTAAAGCACTAGGATCTGTAGTAGTAAGAGCCACAATATTGTCAGTCAACTCTAAAAACTCTTGTACGCTACTACTAAGCCCCGCCCCTGTATCAATCAAAAGGATATCGAATCTATCCAATGCAACAATTTTTGAAACCAAGTTACTAAAAAGCATATTAGCTCTTGTACTTGCATATTGGTATCCACTTTTTCCTGCTATTAATGATATATTTAAAACACCTGTATCACTTAATATATCTTCAATCTCACAGTTTCCATCCAAATAATCATAAAAACTAAACTTTGGCTTTATATCAAATAAAACTTGCAGATTTGCAAGTCCCATATCTGCATCAAAAATAGCTACTTTTTTCCCCTGCTTTGCTAAAAGATAGGCAATATTAGATGTCAGCGTTGATTTGCCAACACCCCCTTTCCCTGAGGTGATAGTGATAATTTTTGTCTTTGAACTACTTATTGAATGACTTTGAGCCAATGAGACTAAATCATTTGCTTGTTCTGAGATCCCATCAAACAAAATTGCTACCTTTTATGTTGTTTCAAGTTTTTTCATAAAAAGATCAATAATATAATCACTTGAAGCTTCATGAAGATCATCAGGAACATTTTGTCCTACCGAGAGATAGCATATTGATTTTTTTGTTTTATGGGTAAAAGAGATAAGGTTTCCATAGGTTCTTGTTTCATCAAGCTTTGTAAAAATAAGATTATGGATATGAAGCATTGAATAGTGATTATATATCTCATAAAGATCTGAGGTCTTTACATTGGCTGGCAATACAAGCATTTTTTCTATTGGGACATCTTTAGCTTGCTCTTGGTATT
>JAGYNS010000105.1 GCA_018399655.1 Campylobacterales bacterium | reverse complement strand
CGCCACAGCGGCGCAAGCGAGTAAAATGGACTTAGTTCATTTTACGGACTAATCAAATGGTACACTAAGTAAGGTAGTGAACGAATTGTTATTCTCGAAAGAATGGTTTAAAAAAAGACGAACGTACTATTAGTACTGGTCAGCTAAACATATTGCTATGCGTACACACCCAGCCTATCAAGCTTGTAGTCTTCAAGCGTACTTCAGGGATTGTTCATCTTGGAGTTGGCTTCCCGCTTAGATGCTTTCAGCGGTTATCTCATCCATGCGTAGCTACCCAGCGATGCTCTTGGCAGAACAACTGGTGCACCAGTGGCATGTCCAACCCGGTCCTCTCGTACTAGGGTCAGCTCTCCTCAACAATCCTACGCCCACGGAAGATAGGGACCGAACTGTCTCACGACGTTCTGAACCCAGCTCGCGTACCGCTTTAAATGGCGAACAGCCATACCCTTGGGACCTGCTCCAGCCCCAGGATGCGATGAGCCGACATCGAGGTGCCAAACCTCCCCGTCGATGTGAGCTCTTGGGGGAGATCAGCCTGTTATCCCCGGCGTACCTTTTATCCTTTGAGCGATGGCCCTTCCACACAGAACCACCGGATCACTATGACCGTCTTTCGACTCTGCTTGACTTGTATGTCTCACAGTCAGTCCGGCTTATGCCATTATACTCTACGAGGGATTTCCAACCCCTCTGAGCCGAACTTTGTAAGCCTCCGTTACTTTTTAGGAGGCGACCGCCCCAGTCAAACTACCCACCAGACATTGTCCTCGCACGAGATAATCGTACGGAGTTAGCTATCAGAATATTCAAGGGTGGTATCTCAAGGATGCCTCCGAACCTACTTGCGTCTGTTCATCAATGGCTCCCACCTATCCTGCACATGAATATCCCAATAGCAGTGTCAAGCTATAGTAAAGGTGCACGGGGTCTTTCCGTCTTTCCGCGGGTAGGAGGAATTTTCACCTCCACTACAATTTCACTGGATCCCTGGTTGAGACAGCTCCCATCTCGTTACGCCATTCATGCAGGTCGGTATTTAACCGACAAGGAATTTCGCTACCTTAGGACCGTTATAGTTACGGCCGCCGTTTACTTGTGCTTCATTTCATGCCTTCGCAAAGCTAAGCAATCCATTTAACATTCAAGCACCGGGCAGGCGTCACACCCTATACATCCTCTTACGAGTTAGCAGAGTGCTGTGTTTTTGGTAAACAGTCGGGAGGGACACTTTGCTGCGACCCTTGATTGCTTTAGAGAGTAAATCTCTTAACAAATAGGGCACACCTTATACCGAAGATACGGTGCTAGTTTGCAGAGTTCCTTAACCAGGGTTCTTCCACGCGCCTTAGAATACTCATCTCACCCACCTGTGTCGGTTTACGGTACGGGCAACATTACATCTCGTTTAGAGGCTTTTCTCGGCACGACAGTATCATTGATTCTAAACGCTCTCCGAAGAGATTGTTCAGCCTGTAAGATCTCGGTCTCGTGATACACGGATTTGCCTATGTATCGACCTACGTCCTTCGAGCCACTATTCCATCAGTGACCTCAATTAACTCTATGCGTCCCCCCATCACTCAAATGATGTAATGTCGGTATCGGAATATTAACCGATTTGCCATCGTCTACCCCTTTCGGACTCGACTTAGGTCCCGACTAACCCTACGATGACGAGCATCGCGTAGGAAACCTTGGGTTTACGGCGAAGGGAATTCTCATCCCTTTTCTCGCTACTCATGCCTGCATGCTCACTTCCAGCCGCTCCACCACTCCTTACCGGTATGGCTTCTACGCTGACTGGAACGCTCTCCTACCACTCATGATAAATCATGAATCTAAAGCTTCGGTGTTTATCTTAGCCCCGTTATATTTTCGGCGCAGAATCGCTAGACCAGTGAGCTGTTACGCTTTCTTTAAAGGATGGCTGCTTCTAAGCCAACCTCCTGGTTGTCACAGCAACTCCACATCCTTTTCCACTTAGATAAAACTTTGGGACCTTAGCTGTTAGTCTGGGTTGTTCCCCTCTCGACATAGGATTTTATCACCCTACGCCTGACTCCCGAGGTTACACATGAAGTATTCGGAGTTTGATAGGGTTTGGTACCGCTGTATGCAGCCCTAGCCCTGTCAGTGCTCTACCCCTTCATGCTAATGCTCGAGGCTATACCTAAATATATTTCGGAGAGAACCAGCTATCACTGAGTTTGATTGGCCTTTCACCCCTATCCACAAGTCATCCCAAGACTTTTCAACGCCTACGGGTTCGGTCCTCCACTGGCTCTTACACCAGCTTCAACCTGCTCATGGATAGATCACTCAGTTTCGGGTCTGCAGCATCTGACTAATTCGCCCTATTAAGACTCGCTTTCGCTACGGCTTCTCGTTCGATTAACCTTGCCAGATACCACAACTCGCAGGCTCATTATGCAAAAGGCAGTCCGTCACACTTATATATAATAGTGCTCCGAATGATTGTAAGCCATAGGTTTCAGGTTCTATTTCACTCTGCTCACCGCAGTCCTTTTCACCTTTCCCTCACGGTACTTGTTCGCTATCGGTCTAGTAGTAGTATTTAGGGTTGGAGGGTGGTCCCCCCATATTCAGTCAAGATAACACGTGTCCCGACCTACTCGTTCGATAATCTAGTACCACATAAATATTTTCGCTTACGGGAGTATCACCCTCTATGCTGTCTCTTTCCAAAGACTTCTGCTAATATCTATGCTATCACTATCCGCCCTAATCCCATTTCGCTCGCCGCTACTTTGGGAATCTCGTTTGATTTCTTTTCCTTCAGGTACTGAGATGTTTCACTTCCCTGAGTTCGCCCCCCGTAGGGTAACACGATTCGCACCGTGCTGGGTTGCCCCATTCGGAAATCCCCGGATCAAAGCTCTTTGGCAGCTCCCCGAGGCTTATCGCAGCCTAATACGTCCTTCATCGCCTCTACTAGCCAAGGCATCCACCTATGGCCCTTAATATCTTTTTTTTCTAATTTGCGTTCACTACCTTACTTAATGTACATCACTGTAGCACTTCGTAAAGTAGTTCCTGTGTATTTGTAGTTATTTAGTTTATAGTAATATTAGATTTGACTCTTCTATTTCTATATCTGTTGACTTTAACAATAATATTTTAATGAACTTTTTGGTCTTTAGTAAAACCAAATGTAAACTTTCTGTTTTAAAAAGCTTATATTTGACTTTTTTGACTTATTCTTGACTGGTTTTTGAGATGAGTTGTGCTTAAAAAGATAACGTAGCGTACCTAAAGTACGTGAGTTATATTTTTAAGTGCAAATCACTCAAAAAATGGTGGGCCTACCAGGACTTGAACCTGGGACCTCACCCTTATCAGGGGTGCACTCTAACCAGCTGAGCTATAGGCCCGAATAAGGAATCTATTGACATTTCAAATGAACGTAGATCACTGAAAACTAAGCAAGCAATAAACTAATAACTAAAGCTTTTCTCTTGTGAGATTTTCTTTGTATGTCAATTCAAATGAATGATTGACTTTACTCTAGAAAGGAGGTGATCCAACCGCAGGTTCTCCTACGGTTACCTTGTTACGACTTCACCCCAGTCGCTAATTCCACCGTAAGCGGTAGCCCCCCGAAGGTTAGCTTCCCGATTTCGGGTGAAATCAACTCCCATGGTGTGACGGGCGGTGAGTACAAGACCCGGGAACGTATTCACCGTAGCATTGCTGATCTACGATTACTAGTGATTCCAGCTTCATGCTCTCGAGTTGCAGAGAACAATCCGAACTGAGAGACGCTTTATGAGATTGGCTCCACCTCGCGGTATCGCAACTCTCTGTACGCCCCATTGTAGCACGTGTGTAGCCCTAGCCATAAGGGCCATGATGACTTGACGTCGTCCTCACCTTCCTCCTCCTTGCGAAGGCAGTCTCCTTAGAGTGCCCAGCTTAACCTGCTGGCAACTAAGAATGAGGGTTGCGCTCGTTGCGGGACTTAACCCAACATCTCACGACACGAGCTGACGACAGCCGTGCAGCACCTGTTTTCAAGTTCCCCGAAGGGCACCACTCTATCTCTAGGGTGTTCTATCAATGTCAAGGCTAGGTAAGGTTCTTCGCGTATCTTCGAATTAAACCACATGCTCCACCACTTGTGCGGGTCCCCGTCTATTCCTTTGAGTTTTAATCTTGCGACCGTACTCCCCAGGCGGAACACTTAATCTGTTAAGTGCATCACCGAGATGACAAGCATCCCGACGACTAGTGTTCATCGTTTAGGGCGTGGACTACCAGGGTATCTAATCCTGTTTGCTCCCCACGCTTTCACGCCTTAGCGTCAGTTATGTTCCAGGAGATCGCCTTCGCTTTCGGTATTCCTAGTGATATCTACGGATTTTACCCCTACACCACTAATTCCATCTCCCCCTCCCATACTCTAGGTTGCCAGTTTCCAATGCAGTTCTATGGTTGAGCCATAGGATTTCACATCGGACTTGGCATCCCGCCTACGCGTCCTTTACGCCCAGTGATTCCGAGTAACGCTTGCACCCTCCGTATTACCGCGGCTGCTGGCACGGAGTTAGCCGGTGCTTATTCATATGCTACCGTCATTTTCTTGACATATAAAAGGAGTTTACACACCGAAATGCGTCATCCTCCACGCGGCGTTGCTGCATCAGGGTTGCCCCCATTGTGCAATATTCCTCACTGCTGCCTCCCGTAGGAGTCTGGTCCGTGTCTCAGTACCAGTGTGGCGGATCATCCTCTCAAACCCGCTACCCGTCATTGCCTTGGTGAGCTCTTACCTCACCAACTAGCTGATAGGATATAGGCCGATCCCGCAGCGGAATCCATTTCCCAACCTCTCTTAAAAGAAGAAGGAGTATCCAGTATTAATCACCGTTTCCAGTGGCTATCCCGGTCTGCGGGGCACATTACCTATATATTACTCACCCGTGCGCCACTCGTCAGCATAGAAGCAAGCTTCTATCTGTTACCGTTCGACTTGCATGTGTTAAGCACGCCGCCAGCGTTCACTCTGAGCCAGGATCAAACTCTCCGTAATTGTTGGTCTCCTTAAAGAGGAACAAGTCCCTCTTTAATTCCTCTCACTAAAGCTACAAACATGAATGTTTGAGATTTAATAAAAGTAGATTCCAATACGAAAAGAAAAGTAAACTTATTACTGATCTTTGCCCAAGATTTAAAAATCATTGGCTTTGCTTGCCACTAACCGCGTGAACAGTTAGTGGACTTCTAAAGAAAC
>JAGYNS010000104.1 GCA_018399655.1 Campylobacterales bacterium | reverse complement strand
GTAGTTATATCGCATCCCCAAAGAGAGATCAAATGCATCAGCAACACCCACATAGATATTTTGACTCGGATCATCATACGCATAGCCCCTGCGGTAGATCAAAGAGGAGAAGTAGCTAAGATCCTCGTACGCACCCATGATCTTGATAAAACCACCCTCTTTAGAGTTATTCGCTTTTTCGCTGATACTAAAATACCGTTTATTATTTTTCAATAAAGGGTATGTATGTTCCGTTTTAAAAGTGTGAAAACAAAGCTAGCATCGATCTCAGCTTTAACTATTGTAGGATTTTCTATTTTATTATTATTGATTATCTATTTTTCAAACTCCCAAAATAGATTTATCAATGTCCAAAACAATTCAAAACAGTTGCAAAATAGTATTATGCAACTTGAATTTATCTCCAAACAAAAAATAGAAGATGAGAGTTTTTTTCAACAATACACCAAAGTGATATCAAACTTCAAAACTCTGAGTAGTTCTATAAAAGAGGCGAACCTAGAGAGTTCCCATCTACACTCTTTGGAAAAACAACTCACCCAAGCAGAACAATCTTACCAAATCGTATATGATACCCAAAAAAAAATAGACCAGTATCTTGATGAGATGAATAGATCAAAAACAATGATTAAATCAATTTTTGAAAAAGTATATGAACATAAATTGATCCAGTATCTTATGACACTTGAACTCCTTGAGGTAAATTTTATAAATCAAGGGGTCATAGATCTTCAAGATTTTAAAATAACCAATATGAAGTTAAGACGATCTGTTCGTGCAAGTGTCCATTTTAGTGCAGATACACAAATACAAGGAAAAGTCAATACCGCTTTAATAGAATATGAAAAGATGCTCAACAATATTGTATTAGAACAAAAAAAGATCGACCAACTTCAAAAAGAGCTGAATGAAAATTTTGATACCACAACCCAAACCCTTCAAGCTACCAATGAGACTATTTTAAAAAATATTAACCAAAGTAGTGATCAACTCCTTTATATGATTATTGTTATCTCTTTGATTATTGTGAGTTTGGAATTTTTTATTGTGACGGTTGTTTCTAAAGATATTCTCAAAAACCTCCACAAAGTTCATAATGGTCTGAATAGCTTTTTTGATGTGATCAACTATAAAAGTGAAACTGCCCAAGAGATCCAAGTGAATACTACTGATGAGTTTTTAACTATTGCAAACAATATCAATGAGAATATTCGCTCAAGTGTTGAGCTACTCAATCACAATAAAGAGGTGCTAGAGGAGGCAAATGATATTTTACAAAAAGTCTCAAATGGATTTTATGGATATAAAATCCCACACCACCACAATGTTTCCCCTGATGTAAAAGATCTTATTATCAATATAAATAAGATGTTAGATGAAACTAAAGCAAAATTTGAGATACTCAACCGTGCACTAGAAGCGTATGGAAACTATAATTTTGAACATGAGATCCCGAAAAAAGATGAAAAGGGTCTCTATGGGGATTTTGGATCTTTAGTAGCACGAACAAAACTAATAGGAAACAATGTCTCAGAGTTTTTAGCGATGATTATCAATACAGGGGAAAAGCTCAATAGCGATACCTCCACTTTAAACAAAAGTGCCAATGAACTCTCCCAAGCTTCAAACACCCAAGCAACTTCACTAGAACAAACCTCTGCATCACTTGAAGAGGTGACACAAAACATCCTTGACAATACGAACTATACGAAAAAAATGGCACAATACGCCCAAGATCTTGCACAGTCCTCACTCAATGGGAAAAAACTAGCCAATGAAACAGCCAATGCTATGGATTCTATAACACAGCAAGTAACGGCTATTAATGAAGCAATAAGTGTGATTGATCAAATAGCATTCCAAACCAATATTTTAAGTCTCAATGCTGCAGTTGAAGCAGCAACAGCAGGGGAAGCTGGGAAAGGGTTTGCAGTTGTAGCTGGGGAGGTAAGAAATCTTGCAAGTAGAAGTGCTGAAGCTGCTAATGAGATCAAAGCTTTAGTTGAAGATGCATCTTCAAAAGCTCATAGTGGAAAAGCTATTGCTTCTAAAATGTCACAAGATTATGAAGAGCTCAATAAAAAAGTAGAATCTACTACACAAATCATTCAAAATGTATCCCAAGCAAGTACCAAACAACATGAGCATATAAAACAGATCAATGATACAATGTCGGTACTGGATCAAAATACCCAAATCAATGCACAAAATTCACAATATATCGCTGATCTATCCCAGTCTATCTCTTCACTCTCTGAAGATTTAATTTCAGCTGCTCAAAGAGCCTCATTTAATTCAAAAGTACGATCTCAAGTGTGTGATATAGAACTTGTGTATCAAACAGCAAAATTAAAAAATGACCACCTTGTTTTAAAGTCACAAAGCTTTGCAGACTTAGGAAGTTACACCGATCAAACTATCACAGATCATAGCTCTTGCCAAATGGCTAAATGGATCAAAACTATGGAGTCTACTCACCCAAAAGTTACACAATCTGTGCAATGGAAAGAGTTGCTAAAAGAACATAAAAATGTCCATACAGCTATCCAAAACTATGTAAGTCACAATGCAAAAAAAGCTTCCAATCAACACTTAAGAGAGCTTGCTTCAACCATAGAGACACACACTTTAGCACTTTTTGATAAACTCAATGAAATTAAGATTGTTAATTGCCAATAAAAAGATATTTGGGTATAATAGACAAAATTGAATAACAAAGGGTGAGTATGGCTTATTTTAAAAAAGCAAAAGTAGGAGACAAGGTTTTTGGTCTAGTATTTGGATCTGGTTTTATCTCGCAAGTTTTTGATAATGGACACTACAAGCTTATGGTTACATTTGGAAATGACCATGAAGTTCCTTATACTGAAGAGGGTGTTCCAGGGTGGGGAAAATTCAACAATCAAACATTATTTTATAAAAATGATATTGATCTTACAGAATATGATTTTGGACCTGTTGATAAAGTTTTAAGCCCTAAAAAAATAATTAAATACAGAGAGAAGAAAAAGCTAGAAGTTCGGCTCCCTTCAGGTATTTGGCATCCATATAGTAAAAAAATAAAACACTATTCTCAAGATCTTTTAGAAGAGGAAAAATATCACCTATTTAGAAAAAAACAAAATGGATAGAATAGTTAATTTTTTTCGTACAAAATATTATCTTGAGATTACCCTTGCTGTGATTTTGTTTATTGTAGCGGTTGCTACAAATAGTATGATCACCATTATTATCTATATGCTTTATTTTATGATTATGCTTGAGATTGTAAGGGCTGTTATAGGGTTTATGCGTGAAAAAAGGGTTCAAATTAGGATATTAATTGATGTATTTATTATCCTGACTCTTAGAGAGTTTATTGTCAATGTTGTGAAGATAAATAAAGAGCAGATCCATAGTCTTGAAGCTCTTTTTTCAAGTAGTACCAATTTTCACATCCTTATTTTTAGTGGTGTTTTGGTATTTCTTTTTATCCTTCGGTGGTTTGCTATTATGACCTCCCCTGATAGAAACTGTTTTAATTGTAAGTGATCAAAATATGCTCACTTACAAAACAATTCCCCGTATCATAAAATAGATCATTGCAGATAAAACTGCAGCTGCTGGAACTGTAATGATCCACGCTGCAACTATTTTTTTGAACGCATCTCTTCTAACATATTGGGTTTTTTCAGCATTTTTAAGCTGTTTTTTGGCAACTTTTACTTTCTCCTCCTCATCATCAATCAACTTGTATAAAGTAACAATCCTTTCATAATCCACTTTTCGTTTCTCACTTTTTCTTTGTAAGTCTTCAAGCTCACTATTATATGCTTTGAGTGTTTTTTTCTCATTTTCAAGAAGCTCTTGCTCTTGAAGTAAAACCTCCTGTTTACTTGAAGTAGTTAAATACTCTCTTAAAAACCCTACTCCAAAAATACCCCCTATAGCAATATGGGTTGAAGATACAGGAAGTCCCAGCTGAGAAGCAATAATAACGGTAATCGCAGCAGCCATAGCAACACTAAAAGCTCTCATCTGATCAAGTTCAGTGATCTCACTTCCAACTGTTCGAATCAGTTTTGGTCCATACAGTGCAAGTCCCAAAGCAATCCCTATTGCCCCCACTGCCATAACCCATAGTGGGATTCCTGATTTTGCGTTTATCCCTCCACTTATTACCGCATCATGAATTGCAGCTAGTGGTCCAATAGCATTTGCCACATCATTAGCTCCATGAGCAAAGCTTAAAAGTGCGGCAGCAAATATAAGTGGTACGGTAAAAAGGATATTGACCCCCGCTCGTGTGTTTTCTATATGAAGTGCTTTTTTTACCACTGTTTTTCGTAATATTATATACACTAAAAGTGCCACAACCAATCCAAATAATGAAGCAACTAAAAATGATGGTTTTTCTTCATCTGGTAAAAAGCTCAATATATCTACAACTGTTGGCCAAATCTTTTTTAACCCTTTAAGAGTCAAATAAGTGACAAATGCCCACGACATTATAGCTACATAAACAGGGACCCATATTTTTGCAGCAGACACCCTATCCTCTTTATAGACCATTGTTTTTTTAATAGAAAACAAAAAAATCGCAGCAATGATACCGCCTAAAACGGGTGAAATGATCCACGAAGCAACTATTTGTCCCATAGTGCCCCAAGAGACTATACTAAATCCAGCTGCGGCAATTCCTGCTCCCATCACTCCCCCTACAATTGAGTGAGTGGTAGAAACTGGGGCTTTAAAAAAAGTTGCAAGATTGAGCCAAAGTGCTGCTGCTAAAAGTGCTGCCATCATAGCCCATATAAAAGACTCCGTATCTCCTTGAAACCCCTCTATATCAATAATCCCTTTTTTAATGGTGGTAACTACATCACCCCCAGCAATAAGTGCTCCACTTGCTTCAAAAATTACCGCAATAACAATAGCTCCACCCATTGTCAAAGCTTTTGACCCAACTGCAGGTCCCACATTGTTTGCAACATCATTAGCACCAATATTCATCGCCATATATGCACCAAAAAGTGCAGCAATAGCTAAAAAAACATTATTTGGAATGCCACCTGAGTTTATAAAACTATAACTAAGTACTGCTACTAAAAATAATAGTGCAAACCCTAGCCGTATAAAATCGATACCGCTCTCTTTTCTTGCCATTTTCTCTAACTTTTTTACAGTTTGAATCTCCATGTAAACCCTTGTAACCATATTGTAACTTTTCTATGGTAACATGCTACAGGTTATTTTCTTAAATTCAAGATGGCAAAAAAGTACAAAAATATAGCCTTTTTACTTAT
>JAGYNS010000103.1 GCA_018399655.1 Campylobacterales bacterium | reverse complement strand
GAATGGAAGTGAGTACAAAAATCTTTTAAAAGAAAAAGCACAAGAACACAGCAATAAAAATCATATAGAGTTTAAAGAGACTTTTCAATCTTTTTTGGATTATCACACTGCTAAAGGGACAGCTTTCGTGAATTGGTTGAGTGCTTATAGAACATGGTGTCGTAATAAGCAAAATTGGGACAGAAAAAATAAACCAAATGGTGGCGAAAATGAGGGGCTTTACGGATGATACGATCATTAGATGGACTGGCATTATTAAAAGAGGTAGACACACTTCCTTTGGGATACACTTCCAAAGAGCTAAAAGAGAAGTACAAGGATAAACTTGTAGTGATAAAGCATACCTCGTTTATCTACAAAGATGTTTTGTGTGAAGTAGCAAGAGAAAAAGTAACTGATCTGAGTGATTATATTCATATAGGAGAGTTGGCGGATCAGTTGTCTATACACAAGAATGCACTCATAAGAAGAATAGAGTTTAGTAAAAAAACAGGTACTAAGCTTTTTGACTGGAAAAAAATCAACAATATGTATTTTGTAAAAGTAGATCAAGAGCTTAAGCTCTTACTACAAAACTATCAACCTTTTGTAGCGTGCTTCAATGATGTGGACAATATCGTTCACTGTAGATTGTTTGGCGATCTAAAAATAGGATTCTACTAATGGTTGCACTAAAAAGATGGCTCAATGTAAAAGAGTTTGAAAATGAGTTTGGAATCGCTTCAAGCACTCAAGCAAAATGGAGAAAAGAGAAAAAACTACCATACTCAAAAATGGGAGGGTTTGTTTTTTATGATAGAAATCTTATAGACAAGATGTTTGAAAATCATTGTGTAGTAGGAGTGGAAAATGGATAATATATATATACTTAACAAGGAAAGATCTGTACTGTCTACGCTTATAGATGCACATATTAACAATTTCAATTTAGAAAAAGCTTTTATGAGTGGACTTACTTTTGATATGTTTTATCTTCCTGCTCATCAAAAGTTATTTGAACTTATCTACACATACTACAAAGTTGGAAAAGCATATACTATTGACAATATACGAAACGATATCAACTCAAAAGAGGTGTCAGATAGTATTATAGTAGAAGTAGTATCTTCTTTGACTTTGACTGAGACTCTTTTTTATGCAGATATTGAAGCTATTAAAGAGAACTATCAAAAAAGAAAATATGCAGAACTAGCGAGCCATGTAAAAAAACTCATTGCTGAAGAGAATGCCACCTCTGATACGCTTAAAACATATATAGA
This sequence comes from Campylobacterales bacterium, assembly GCA_018399655.1. Lineage (GTDB taxonomy): Bacteria > Campylobacterota > Campylobacteria > Campylobacterales > Arcobacteraceae > JAIOSF01. The sequence continues at coordinate 4,052 of JAGYNS010000103.1, read as the reverse complement.
AAACAGCATACACAATCTTTCTTTTGTTAGTAACAATGGCTATACTAGAAACCTTAGTGAAGTTAGAAAAGATAGAAAATCAAAGCCACCAGCTCAAAGAATACCTACAGGAATACCTTTCATAGACACAGTGTTAACAGACAAGGATGGTAAGGTAGGTATACGAAATGAGGGACTATTTTTTATAAGTGGTTTAAAACAAGCAGGGAAAACATATATACTCAAAAGAATCATAGAAAATGTATCAAAAACAGCTCCCGTGCTTTTTGGAACTTTGGAATTTGGAGAAGATCTTTACGATGAAGATATAGAAGAGGCTCAAAAAGATGGAGAGTTTGAGGGGAATATAGAAAATATCTATACCTTTGATAGTGTGTACGATATCGATAGGATTATGTCAGAGATTCGATACCAAGTCAAAGTCAATGGGATAAAACTTGCGGCTCTTGATAGTATGATGCGTATGACCAACCTTGACCCAAATCTTAAAACAGATGAGAGAAGAATATCAGATATGTTTAGTAAGCTAGGGAAGCTTTCAAAAGAGTTAAAAATCCCTATTATCATCATCGTTCAAAGTTCCAAAGAGGATTTAAAATCATCTATCATATCTGTAAAAGGAAGCATGAACGCAGATCACGAAGCGTATGTGTGGTTTCATATCTACAAAACAGATACAAAAAATCCACAAGATGAGAGAAGAACAGTGATTTGGAATAAAAACAAAGATACTCACAAACATCCAAAACAGTATCTTATGTTTGTACCACAAACAAAAGACTTCTATCAGTTTGAAGCAAATGAGCAAGGCTATCCTGCAAGAGCATTGCATAAATATAGACAGCCAAAGTATCAGGTACCAGAAGCTAATTATAGCAAAGAACCTGAAATAACAAACTATAAAAATACAGAAGCAGAAGATGAGAAAATTCAAGTAGAGATGCCTGAATTTGATTTCTAAATTAATACAAAGGATAAACAGATGGCAAACATAGGAAAAGTATACAGAGATAGCTACGAAAAAGATGGGAAGCAAATACCTACAATTGTTATGAGCATAAGAACAATCACTTTCAAAAAAGAGTTTACTATAGCGGTAAATAAAATGAAATGGGAAAGTGGAGTAGTTGGTCAAGGTGTGGCGGTGCAAGGGAAAGAGAATCATCCTGACTATCACTTGTGGGCAAGTCTAGGAAAGCGTGGAGAAGCGATAAGCGACATAGTAGGAAGCATTAAAGATATGGTAAGTGACAATGGACTTAAATATAAAAAAGGAAACATCTTTGATCCATTTATTCAAAAAGAGGCTATATATTTTACACTCTTCCCAATAGATGAAGAGAGAAAAACAGATAAAAATGAACTGTACAAAGTGGTAGCTCAACCATATAGAAAAACACAAACATACAACAATACCTCACAAGAGCCACCGCAACCAAACTATGCACAGCAACAAATACCACAAACACAACAACCTAGAAATAGTGAAGATGAACCACAAATAGACACAGACAACGATGAGATACCATTTTAACGATGCTTATTCTAAAAGATTTTTTCACGAGGGAAAATGTAGAGTTTGAAAACTCTACAGGTCTTATTGATTTTTTAAAGATGCAAAACCCTACAGTGCTACGATCATATAAAAAACAGTTTGAGGATATAAAGCCTGATCTCAAAATAGAAGGTATAGGTTCAAACATAAGGATATGCAAAAGATGAGTGATAAGCTTCAAACAATACAATCTGAACTTTTAAAGAAAAAAGCAGAGCCTTTCAAAATAGCTATGGCAAAAAAAGATATGTTGCATTATGCTAGATGGATGTTTGAGGAGTTTCATGAAGAGCCTTTGCTTGAGAGTTGGTATCATGAGCTTTTGTGCAAGGTGCTTATGGCGGTATATCGTGGAGAGATCACTAGACTTATTATAAATATTCCTCCATCATACGGAAAAACCGAGTTCGCTGTAAAGCTTTTTATCTCATGGATACTAGGTCAAAATGATAAGCTAAGAAGTATCTATGCTACTTATGATGATAAACTAGCAACGGAAACTCCAGCTGATGTAAAAAATATGATTAAATCAAAAGCATATCAAAAAGTGTTTGGGGAAAAGAAACTAGCAAAAGGTGCAGATCAGAAGTGGTATCTTGATAAAGAGGGGCGAAAAATCGGTGGTATGTTTTCTACTACTCTAGGTGGTGGTATTACAGGTTTTCATGCAGATTACCTAATTATAGATGATCCTATGAAAGCAGCTTTAGCAAATAATAGAGCTGAGAGAGAAAGCGTAAAAAACTGGTATGAATCTTCTTCTACTACACGACTTAGAAAGTCAAATCAAAAAGCAGCGATAATCGTGATCATGCAAAGACTCCATGAAGATGATCTTGTAGGATATTTACTCAGTGGAGAGGGTGCAGAAAAGTGGACGCATATAAATCTTACAGGGATAGAAGATACAGAGCAGGTATATGAGTTTATGGATTTTTACTATAAGCGACCTGCAAACGAGCCACTCCATCCACTTATGGAAACAAAAGAGATGCTTGAAGAGAGAAAGCAAGATATGAGAGATAAGTGGTATCCGCAATATATGCAAGACCCACGAACCATTGAAACTGGATATGTGATAGAAGATGATTTTACCTATGTAGCAAAATGGGAACTTGAGGAAGATAATAAGTGTATAAGCATAGATCCAGCTCAAAGTATAAAACAAACAGCAGATAATAGAGCTATAAGCCTTATAGGGGTGAGCGAAACAAAAGAAAAAGTAGAGCTTTTTAATGTATATGGTACATGGTTTGGCAAGTGGTCCAATGATGAGTTTGTGGATCAGATCATATCAGTGATGGAAGACAATCCTAGAGTTCCAGTGTTTATGGAAAGTAGTGGTGGGGGAATCATCACAGAGCAAAACCTAAAGAAAAAACTAAAACAAGTAAATGCACAAAGAAAGCAAGATGGCAAACCAATTCTTGCAAATAAAATAACACTATTTAATCCAAAAACTTCTATCTCTAAAAATACAAAAATAGAAGATAGCATAGATACATACTTGAAAAATCATCAAATAAGATTTGTTATAGGTGGAACTGGACAAGATCAAGTAAAAAAAGAATATAAAGGCTTTCATCCTGAACGAGACAGTAAAGAAGATGATTGTATAGAGACCATAGCCAATGTTTGCGTCAATGATTTTATCGTAGCAAAGCGACCAGTAAAACCAAAAACTACAATATCCTCATCAAACCCTAGAACCCAATCAAACAATCAAAGCGGTTGGAGAATATAAACCTACACAGCGAGCGTATCAGTTAACCTTTTTTTATTTGTTATGATTATTTGAAAAAAAATATCATAGGAATAATAGTTGAGAACAGTAGCTACAGATATATCAAAACTTGGACTTAATGTTGGCGATACTCTAAAGATACAACTCCTTAATAGTGTTGGTAAACCTTTTATGACAAGAGACGGATATATGCTAGATGAAGAGATAATACTGAGCGAGCAAATACTTTCAAAAGAGCTAAGAGAGAATGACACTATTTCTTCAAAGTCTTTTTATAAAATAACCCTGCCAAATAAATTCACTTTTAGTTTTACTGTAAAGTCATCAGATATATTGATACCACTTGACTTGATAGGAATAATGCGTGTTGGGTGTTTTGATGGAATCGTAGATGCTTCAAATAATACAAAAAAATTAAGTGATGATTTTATAAGAAAACTAAACCTTTATTTCACTGGGGAAAATCCATTTTTTACAAATACTGAAAAATCTTTAGTTGATTTGTATGAGTATTATGCCGATGAGATTATAGGGACTGATTCAACGATAGATATTGTTCAGATGATGGACGAGTACTTAGCTACGATCTTACCAAAAGAGGAGAAATAGAATAATGGCAGATACACAATACAGTTTTATAGAAACAGTGAATCAAATAAGAGAAAACATGGAAGCGGTTAATACTGCTGCAAATTTAGATAAAGAGACAGTATCTGAGCTTAAAACTTTGGCCGCAGAAGCAGGTGCGCGTCA
>JAGYNS010000102.1 GCA_018399655.1 Campylobacterales bacterium | reverse complement strand
AAAAATATTAATTTGACATATTGTTTTGACTACTAGTCACAAATTACCACAGATTTGATTTCAGTGAACTCTTCAAGGGCAAATTTTGGTCCCTCTTTCCCTATACCACTTAATTTTGTCCCCCCATAGGGTTGAATATCAAATCGAAGTGTTGGGATCTCGTTGATCACCACCCCTCCACAATCCGCATCATCAATAAACTGCTGTGTTTGTTTAAGATCGTTAGTAAAAATACTAAATTGAAGTCCATAAGGAGAGTTATTCATTTTTTTTATCGCTTCATTGTACCCTTTTACTTTGACTAAACTTACTATTGGGGCAAAAACCTCTTCACACACAATTTTCATCTCATCAGTAACTTCAGTCATAACTGTTGGATAAAAGTTAAGCCCCTCATATCTATTTCCAGTCAGGCAAACAGCACCTTCCTCAATTGCACTTTGTACCCATGATGTGGCACGGTTGAGTGATTCTTCATTGATAAGTGGTCCTATAAATGTCTCCTCCTCATAAGGGGAACCTACACTTAACCTTTCTGTTTGCTCTTTCATATATGTTGCAAATTGGTCATAAACCTCTTCATCTACATAAATTCTTTGCAAAGAGATACACACTTGCCCAGAGTTTACAAAAGCTCCAAATGCACACCGTTTCGCTGCATGTTCTAAATTGGCACTTTTATCAATATAAGTTGCTGCATTTCCACCTAGTTCTAAAGCTACTTTTTTGATCCCAGCATTTTGAGTGATGATCTTTCCAACAGGCACTGATCCTGTAAAACTTAAAACACGCGGAATATCACTGCTTACTAAAGTACTTCCAACCTCCACATCACCATACACTATACTTAGTGCATCTTTGATTGCATATTTTGATTCTATAAAAAGTTTGGCAAACTTGTATGCTGTAAGAGGTGCTTCTGGAGTTGGTTTTAAAACAACACTATTTCCAGCCACGAGTGCAGGAGCAATTTTGTGAGCCACTAAATTTAAAGGAAAATTAAAAGGGGTAATACACGCCACAACCCCTACAGGAACATGTTTGTAAAATGCAGTTGTTTTCATACCACTAGGCATCGCATCTGTGTTGATAGTATGCCCTTCTAAAGCTACTGCAGCATGAGCTGAGAGCTTGACCGTCTCGATACATCGATCCACTTCAATTCTTGCAAATGAGATTGGTTTGCCTACTTCATCACACAATGTTTTTGCAATATCCTCTTTATGCTCTTGAAGTTTTTGTGCTACATCTTCGAGCCAAGCAATCCTTTGAGAAAGCTTTGATTTTTTTGTGTTTTCAAAAGCATCTTGCGCAATTTTGAGAGCTTTTTGTGTCTCCTCTTTGCTGCAAGAGTAAAACTCTGAAACTACTTCATTAGAGTACGGATTGCGTATCTGTTTTTTTGAGTTATTGGTTGATCTATTACTTCCAAAAAATATATCTGCTGTCATGATTTGTCCCCTTTGCTTATTTAAGATTATTTTGATTTTAACTTATTTTTAATTAAGCTTTAGATAACATTGCGTTCATTTTATAAATAAAAGATACAAAGGTTACATATGACATCAACTTTATTGATCATACAGTTTATTTTGGTAGTACTATTAACAATAGCAGTTTTACTTCAAAAAAGTTCAAGCATGGGATTAGGTGCGTACAGTGGAAGCAACGAATCGATGTTTGGAGCAAAGGGTCCAGCAAGTTTTCTTACAAAAATCACTTTTGGTTTAGGGTTATTGTTGGTTTTAAATACTTTATATTTAGGATATCTTTACAATCAAGAGTTTTCTAAAAGTGTCGTTGATAGTGTAGAGATCAATAGTATGGTACCACAAGCACCACAAAGTACAATTCCACAAAGTGCCCCACAAGCACCAAGTTCAAACAACTAACATAAGAAAAGTTTCAAGATGCGATCTATACTTTTTTTATGCTTCTCTTTTTTGTACCTGCTAGCAGAGGCACATATATTTGTCTATCATCGTTTTGATGATCCACGATATAAAAGTGCTGATACTACTGCTACAGAGTTAACAAAGCAGTTTGAATATTTTAAAACCAATGGATACACTGTAGTTCCTTTAGAAAAGATAGTACAAAAACTTCATAAAAAAGAGCCAATCCCAGATAAATGGGTAGCTTTTACAATTGATGATGCGTATAAAAGCTTTTATGAAAATGGACTGCCAATTTTTCAAAAATATGGCTATACTTTTTCATTATTTGTTTATGTAGAAGCAACCAATAAAAGATATGGGGACTATATGACATGGGATGAGCTTAAAGAGGCTTCAGAGTATGGAACCATTGGGCTTCACTCATATGGACATCCAAGATTGCAAAACCTAACTCCTGATCAAATAGTTGAAGATACTCAAAAAGCGTATGATCTATTTACTCAGAATTTGGGCTTTGAGCCTACAATATATGCATACCCTTATGGAGAGTATGATGATAAAGTAAAAAATACTCTTTTAGAAAATTTTAATTTTCAAGGGATTCTCAATCAGAACACAGGTTCAGTAAATATAAAAACTGATCCTTATGATGTTCCACGAATAGCACTTGTGGCAGAGGTGAATCTTGAACATAAATTACGCTATACTACATTTGCCGTAGAGTGGTTTGCTCCAGAAGTGTTTCCAAAAGATGGAGTTTTAAAAAGGATACATGCAAAAGTGGATCCAAAATATAAAAAATTGAAACTTTATATTACAGGTGAAGGTTGGCGTGATGTAGATGTGGTTGATGGTATAGTAGATCATAGGCTTGATATCTATTTAAAAAATACTCGAACTCGTGTGATGTTAGGACCAGATGTATTTACCATCTCAAATAAAATAATTAATAAAATTAAACCTAAGGAGAAAAAAGATGTTGAATGAAATTTATGATGATACAAAAGAGCATATGGAGAAATCTTTAGAGTCTCTCAAAAGAGATTATGGAACAGTACGAACAGGAAAGGTACACACTTCTATTTTGGATAATATTATGGTAAGTTATTATGGAAACCCAACACCACTTGCACAGGTTGCTACTATTCTTACCCCTGATGCCACTACAATCAATATAACTCCATGGGAAAAAAACCTTGTAGGGGATATTGAAAAAGCGATCAATGAAGCAAATATAGGGGTAAACCCAAACAATAATGGAGAATCGGTACAGCTATTTTTCCCACCAATGACACAAGATCAAAGAAAAGAGTCGGTAAAAAAAGCAAAAGGGATGACAGATGATGCAAAAGTAGCGATTCGAAATGTTCGTCAAAACTCAAACAATAAAATAAAAAAACTGGAAAAAGATAAGCAGATCACTCAAGATGAATCAAAACAAGGACAAGAAGAGGTTCAAAAAATCACTGATGGATATGTATCAAAAGCAGATGAGATGTTCAAAGCTAAAGATAATGAAATAATGACAATATAGGTAAGAAGATATATGGATGTAGAACAAATTTATAAAGATTCTGATGCTTTACTTGAAGGACACTTTAAGTTAAGCTCTGGAAACCACTCAAAATATTATCTTCAAAGTGCGAAAGTACTTGAGGATCCAAAAACAGCAAAACTATTAGCGGAGGCTTTGGCAGAGCAGATCAAAGCAAGTGGAATTAAAGTAGATGCAGTATGTTCTCCAGCTTTAGGCGGACTTATCGCTGGATTTGCATTAGCAACGGCTCTTGATGTAAAGTTTATCTTTGCAGAGCGAGTAGATGGGCAGATGAGTATTAGAAGAGGATTTGAGGTTCAAAAAGGTGGAAAGTATCTTATTTGTGAAGATATTATCACTACAGGTGGAAGTGCCCTTGAAGCTGCAAATCAAGTTGAAGCTGCTGGTGGAGAAGTTGTGGGGTATGCAGCTTTAGCAAATAGAGGATTTTGTGTAAGAAGTGGTTGTAATGATGAGCCAAAACAAAACTGCAAGCTTCCTAAGCATCTGCCACTGTTTGCATTGGAAGATTTTACATTTGAGATGTACTCTGCTGATAACTGTCCACTATGTAAAGATGGAAGTGTGGCCTATAAACCTGGAAGTAGAGGAAACTAGTATACTCTATGGCACGATGGAGAGAGGTAAAAAAAGGGAAACATATAGCTTCAAATGATGAAGTAAATACTCAAAAACCTATATCTGGATTGTGTGTTTCCCCTTTGGTTCGCATTAAAGCATTTATCACTGATATGTTTATGATCATGATGCCTATTATGTATATCACTACTTATATTATTATGGATGGGAAAGATGATTTTCAAGCAAGTGATACAGCTCATTGGATCACTATGATTGTGTATGGTGCTATTATTGTCGCTTTTTGGGTATTTAAAGGGCAAACGCCAGGATTTAAAGCCTATGAGATTATTTTAATTGACGATAAAACAAAAGAAAAACTTGGATGGATAAAAGCTACCATACGATATATTTTATATCTGATCAGTGCCGTGAGTATTCTTGGCTTTTTGCTTCCATTTTTTAGAAAAGATAAAAAAACATTTCAAGATCTTGTGATGCAAACTTCTGTTGTATCAACTGAAAATCATTAAGTTTTACTTCACTCACATGCTTTTTTTTAAGCTTTCCGCTTTTTACTTTTTTTATTTTGCTGCTGTTGGGGTTTATGTTATATTTTTACCCAAAGCTCTTTTAGATATAGGCTATACTCCACAAGAGATTGGGATACTCTTAGCACTGGCTCCACTGATGCGTTTTGCAACGCCTTTTTTATTTTTAAAACATATAGAGCTCACACAAAGTGTATTCAAAGCTACGCTTATCTTTGCAACAATCACCTCTTTTTTATTCTATTTTACTATTGAAAACTTTTATGCTTTTATGATAAACAATGCGATTTTAGGGGTCTGTATTAGCATATTACTTCCTTATATGGAGGTGATATCTATAAAAGAGCTAGGAAATAGATATGGAAAATCAAGACTCTATGGATCGATTGGATTTATGCTGATATCTTTAGTGGTGGCAAAAGTTTTAAGTGATACAAGTGTGGTGATAGATTTTTATTTTGGTACGATTCTTTTAACCTCTATTTTGGCGTACTCTTTATTGCAATATGATACCAAATCACACAAAGCAACCCCAGATGATGAAAAGTTCTCACTTTTAAAGTATTGGCCATTTTGGGTGAGCTTGTTTTTGATGCAAGTAAGCTTTGGTGGATTTTATAACTTTTTTACCATATATGAACATGAGCATGGACTCTCTTTAGAAACTATAAGTTACCTTTGGGCTTTTGGGGTAATTTGTGAGATATTTATGCTCTATTTTCAAGCTCCTCTTTTAAAAAATAATCTTCTGTTTATTATAAAATTTTCTATAGTGATC
>JAGYNS010000101.1 GCA_018399655.1 Campylobacterales bacterium | reverse complement strand
GCTTCTAAGTCCACATAAAGCCTAGCAATAGCTTTGCCCTCTTCTCTTATCTCATAGGCCCCAGCCTTTGGGTCCCAAACATCGGCTTCTATTTTTTTAAACTCTATTCCAAATACTCGCTTTAAAAAGTCAAACAATCCGTTCATAACTGTGTTTTTCTCAAAATAGGGTCGATAATACTCATCATCGATATCATACTGCTTCTCTTTGAGCTTTTGACTGTAATACGCAAGATCATAGCTTTGAAGATCATCTGTACCATCAAACTCTTTTGCAAACGCCCTCACCTCTTCAAGCTCCTCTTTTGCCTTAGGTTTTGCATGATGTGCTAGCTCATACAAAAACTCTATCACTTCCTCTTCAGTGTTTGCCATCTTAGTAGCAAGAGAAAGCTGAGCAAAATTATCAAACCCTAGAAGCTGTGCTTCTTCAAGTCGTAGCTCTAGTATTCGCTCTATGAGCTTTGAGTTTTCAGGGGATCGTGTACAGTACGCTTTGTATATCTCTTCTCTTCTGGCTCTATTTGATCCATAGGTGATATAAGCAATATATGATGGCATCTGTAAAGAAAACTTATACTTTTCCTTCCCATCCTCATCTATAAACTTCGCAGCTTCAAGATCACTCTTTGGTATCTCTTTTACATCTTCGTAGTCTTCTAGGATCATCTCCCATGCATTGGTTGCATTGAGAAGGTTTTGTGAGAACTTTTTCCCTAGCTCACTCATCTCAAGATTAAGCTTTTCGAGCTGTTGTTTTTGTATAACACTTAACCCACACCCTCCAAGCTTGAAATCTCTGATCTCATTTTCCAAAACTTTTTGCTGTTCAACACTTAATGTACTATAACACTTATACTGTATATCTTTAAAAGAGGTATAAACAGCTTCATTTGATGATAACTGTGAAGAATAAATGGAGATTAAAGGTAAACACTCATCATACACTTTTTGTGTAGTCTCGCTATTTTTTACACTATCCAAATGGAATATCGGTGTACAAAATTGCTCTAGCTCCTCTGCCATTTGTTGATAAGGTACTACAAAATTCTCATAGGACTTCTCCCCTATTTCCAATAACTCCTCTAGCTTTTTTTTGTTTTGCTCAATTAGTTTTTCTAACTCCTTGGCACTATTTTTAAACTGCTCCTCTTGTATCTTATCTTTTAAGTCACTATATTTAAAATCTTTAAACATTATTCTTTCTCCTTTTTTGTTTGATTGTTGTATTCTGTTTTTGGTTGGGCTGCTAGCATACTTCCCTGCTCTGCTTCATAGTCTAAAGAGTTGCTAGAGTTTGATATCGTAGATAAGGATTTTGTAGAGTAAGAGTTAGTCCCCTCAAAAAATTTATCTACAAAACCAACTATTCTTTCAAGCACTCTTGGAACTATCTTTTTTCTCTCCAATAGTTTTGGTTTGGTTTTTAAAGTTTTGGCAATATCATTTGCCAATGGAACTCTTTGGTCATAAAGATAAGTATCTATGAGTTTTTTTACTTTGTCACTTTGGAGGTTTTCTTCCTCGCAAAGCTCATGGAAAGCTTTCTCTTTCTGCTTGTCCCAAAACTTTTCAAACTCCTCTTCTATATCTTCACTGTTTTTGATTTGAAGCAAATTCTCATTGATAAACTTCTCTATAAGCTCCTTTTTGCTTCTAAGTTGTGGGTTGTTGTTGAGCATATTTTCAATATTCTCTTTTTGCTTTTGCTGTGCTTGCTCATCTTCAGTCTCTTTATATTTTGCAAGAAGCTGTAAGATATAAGTGACATTGATCTCATCTTTGTGGATTAGCTCTAGCTCAAAGTCCACATCATTAAGAATTGAGACTTTTTGGGAACCTTCCCCTTTGTGTTTTCCTATCTCTTCATACAGATCAAGATATTTTGACTTGTAGTCCTCAAACTCTTGGTTCTGCATAGCTACATCAACCCATTTAAAATCACTAAAGCCACTTATGGCATTTTTAACTCTCATAAGATCTCTAAATGCTTTGATAAATTCAAATTTTTTCTCTTCGCTTTTGAGATAACTCACACTTTGTACAGTTGGGGCGATCGCTAGAAGAGTATTATATTTTTCATTGAACCTTTTTACATACTCCTCATAAGGCTCCATAAGAATAACCTCTTTTGCCTCTTTGTTTGAAAAAAGAGCAATAGCATCATCTGTAGCATCTTTTAGATTTCTAAAGCATACTATATTTCCTTGAGATTTTCTTTCATCTTTTATTCTATTGGTTCTACTAAATGCTTGTATAAGTCCATGGTATTTTAAATTTTTATCTACATAGAGTGTATTAAGAGGCTTGCTATCAAATCCAGTCAAAAACATATTGACCACCAAAAGTATATCTATCTCTTTATTTTTTACCCTTTTTGATATATCGTTGTAGTAGTTGTAAAAGCTCTGAGAGTCTTTGGTAGAGTATCTACACCCAAACATACTGTTGTAGTCTTCTATAAACTCATCAAGCTTCTCACGGCTGTGTTTATTGATATGTGTTTCATCCACATGTGCCCCATCGGCAAGATCCAGATTTACTTCACCTGTAGCGTCTTTATCCTCTTCATTGGCACTATATGAAAAGATCGTTGCTATTTTAAGGTTGTGATCTTTGCGTTTAAAGGCTTCATAGTATTTTATAAGCATATCTACTGAGCTTACACACATCATTGCAGTAAATTCTTTGCTATGGGTTTTTCTATCATGATTGGCGATGATATACTCTACAATTTGCCCTATCCTCTCATCACTTTGCAAAAGCTCTTTGGTGTCGATATCTTCCACTTCGATGTCTCTATAGGTCTCACTCCCCTCTTTTTCCTTGTATCGCCCCACATACTCTACTGAAAATTTCAATACATTCTCATCATTGATAGCGTCTGTTATCACATATTTGTGTAGAGATTCTTCAAAAAGTTCTTTAGTGGTTCTTTTTCCTAGGGCATTGTTTGTGGCATTTTGGGCAAATATTGGAGTTCCTGTAAAACCTATCATCTGATTTTTCTCAAAAAATTTATTTATGCTTAAGTGTGTTTCCCCAAATTGGCTTCTATGACACTCATCAAAGATAAATACTATATGTTTCTGTTTTAGGCTTTCCATTTGGCTTAGGTATTGTTTTTTAGATATTGCAGTATTGAGCTTTTGTAAAGTGGTCACGATCAGCTTGGTATCATCACCAAACTGCTTTACTAACGCTTTTGTATTGTTTGTGCCATCAACGCTTCTATCGCTAAAGCTATTAAACTCTTTTGTGGTTTGATAGTCTAAATCTTTTCTATCTACTACAAATACCACCTTATGAACTTTAGGCAACTTCATAAGTATCTGAGCTGCTTTAAAAGATGTGAGCGTCTTCCCACTTCCTGTAGTGTGCCAGATGTAGCCATTTTTATTTGAGTTTGAGACCCTATCGATGATCTTCTCTACAGCATGAAACTGATAAGGGCGTAGTACCATCAGCATCTTTGGAACCTCTGCTAAAACGATATATTTGCAGATCATTTTGGATAGATGACATCTTTCCAGAAAATCTTGTGTAAACTCTTCAAGATTGTCTACTCTTTTGTTTTCTTTATCTGTCCAATAAAAAGTTTGCTTGTAGCTCATCGACTCCAATTTGCTATTGGCGTAGTATTTTGTATTGACCCCATTGCTTATGACAAATAGCTGAATATAGTTAAACAACCCATTGTTTGTAGCGTAAGAGTGCCTTTTATAACGCAAAGTTTGATTAAAAGCCTCTTTGAGCTCCAGCCCTCTTCTTTTTAGCTCAATTTGACATAGAGGTAAACCATTTATCAAAATAGTCACATCGTATCTGTTTTTATATTTTCCTTCAATTGTCACTTGTGAAGTGACTTGGAAAAGGTTTTGACACCAATGCTCACTATCTAAAAACTCTATATATTCATTGGTACCGTCATCTTTTGGCAAAACAAATTTATCTCTTAATATCTTCGCTTTTTCAAAAATCGAGCCTTTTTTTAAGTGATTGAGCACCCTTTTAAACTCTGTATTGCTTAGAGTTGTTTTATTGTGAAGTTCAAGTTGAGTTTTGAGATTTTGCTCTAAATCATCTTCACCTTTTATAATCACTTTTTTGTACTCTAGCTGTTCAAGCTGTTTTAGTAGATTAACTTCTAGTATCGCTTCAGATTGTGTGCTCATATTAAGCCTTTTTATATGCTTGTTTTGGATGACTCGGAAGTTCATATAGTTTTATCAACTCTCCACTACTTGAAAGCTCACCCAAGTTATCTTTTATAGTATCTTTACTTTTAGATATTAGCTTAGATAATAGTTCTGGGGAAAAGTATCCTAAACTACAAATATCTAATATAGTCTCGTGCATTATATTTTTTTTGAGCCTTTGTTTATTCTTAATAGGTTCTAAAATTTGTGCTATTATATTAGAAATATTTTGTGGTAAATCATCAAAATCATAGTAAATACTTAAAGATTCTTCACTTTCATTAACACCCATAGCTTTTTCGCTAACACCCCTAGCTTTGTCATTAATACCCCTAGCTTGATAAATAGTACCCCTACCTATTCCTTTAGATATTAAAAACAGATCATTTACTAGCTTTTTAAGTATATTAGATACATCAGCAGGATGCAAGTCTAATAATTCTAATACCCTTTTATGATTTGTTCCATCTTCCAAATGTGCTGTTGCTAAAATGGTAATTTCATTTTGTGATAAATTTTTTAATTCATCTCCATATAGTTCAATTAATTCATTCATAACTTCATCATCAAGTAAATTAATCATTCTTAACTCTACCAAAGTTTGTTCTATTTCAATTTTTTCATAGATAAGTGGTTTAGTCCAATTTTGAGAATTCCAACCACTATAAATTTTAGGTATTCCAGAACCTGCTCTTTCACTATAACCTATAAGTGTAAACATCTTTTGTAAAATTCTATTTCTACAATCACTCTCTCCACCTTTTATAGCTATCTCAATTGGCACTCTCATAAGTCCAGGATTTCTAAACCCAAACATATCTGGTCTTTTAACTATCAAGATAGAACTTTTGCCACTATAGTCAGCATGAACTATTGCATTTATAAAGGATTCTCTTATTGATTGATGTACTGGTGTATCATCTTGTCTTTTGTCAAGTTCAAGTTTAAAAGGAACTTTTAAGTCTGCAAATAATTTTTTTATAACTATTCTATAAAAATCAAAAACATTCCCACTCCAAGTACCATCCAAATGTACCCTGTCTATCCACCTAAGCTCTGTTTTTGCTCTTGGTCTTTCTTGATAATCAAGTGCATAAAATGGAAAATACTCTTCTATGGCTAATGAATTGCCAAACATCAGTAACCCTGCAATAGTAAGTCCAACTATTCCAGTTTCCCTGTCTTTTTTATATGCACCTATACTTTTTAAAAAATCTAAATCATTTTGCTCATTCCAGGGGTGGTCTGGTTTGTTTGATTTGAATATATTTCTATAAGCATAAAATGTA
>JAGYNS010000100.1 GCA_018399655.1 Campylobacterales bacterium | reverse complement strand
ATCAATGCTTTTACAAAACAACAAATTGAAGGTGAGATGAAAAGAGCTCATGAGCGTAACCTCAATCATTTTATATTTCAGCATCGATTGTATGGTGGAGAGGTTATAAAAGTAGAAGTACACTCCTACCCTATAGTATATCAAGGAAAAGATCTACTTTTTTCAATAATTCATGGGGTAAGTGAAGAGATCTCAATCGATAACTTCAATATAAGATTAGAGGAGCAAGTAGCACTTCAAACTGAAGAGTTAAAGCAACAACAAACAAAAAATCAAATAATGTATTTTTCAATCATAGCATTTTTGATCATTATCGTAATAGCTTTATTTTCTTTAATGCGATCAAAGCAAAGGTACTATTCGCAAGAAAAGGTTATCATCAAGCAAGAAAAAAGAGCGATGATGGGTGATATGGTAGAAAGCATTGCTCATCAATGGCGACAGCCTTTGTCTTTGATCTCAACTTCTGCTAGCGGGATGCAACTTAAAAAACAGATGGATGACCTAGGTGACCAAGAGTTTAAAAGCTTTACAGATACTATTTTAAAAAGTGTAGATCACTTGACCGCTACTATTGATGATTTTAGGGATTTTTATAAAACTGACAAAAGCAAAAGTGTGTTTTTTATTGATTCCGTGATTGAAGAGGGGTTGAGTTTTTATAAATCAAAATTTAAAAGTAGAGATATCCAAGTGATACAAGATATAGAGTCTATTGAGTATGAAGGGTACAAAGGGGAGTTGTTGCAAGTGGTGATGAATATATTGTCAAATGCAAAAGATCAGTTTGAAACAAGTGAAGATGAAAAAATTCTTTTTATAACTTTAAAAAAACAAAGTGATCAAGTGATGATGAGTATTGCTGATAGTGCAGGGGGGATACCTAACAATATTGTTGATAAGATATTTGAATCCCATTTTACTACAAAAGGTGATAAAGATGGTACAGGTATTGGGCTATCTATGTCAAAAAAAATCATCGAAGAGCATTTTGATGGAAAGATCACGGCAAGCAATGCCACTTTTCACTTCAAAAATAAAGAGTACAAAGGGGCTAAGTTTACTGTTCTTTTACCCATTGAACCTTCCTCTTTAAGTGATGATAAAATCTCTTCTTAGCTGAAGATTGATATTGTTTATGGTGTTTTCTTCATAAAGATTCACAGCTTGTGAGAGAAGTTTGTCTATATTTTTCAATAATGGTGTAAACTTTTTGATCGCCGCTTGGGAAATAGGTCGGTTTGTTTTTACTTTTGATTTTATATCAATCAAATAAAGTAGAACATTCTTATTTCCAATAAGAGCTGCATAAATTACTGGAAGTATCCCATAATGATCAGGGATATTTTTAATCTCATTATCTATGTTGTTTATAAGTTTTATCACCTCAATATTATTGGACCATACCGCACTATGTATAACAGTTCTTCCAAGTTTGTCAACCAACTTATAATCAAATCTCACCCGTTTAAGAAGTGATCGAAAAAGGAGAATATTACAAGGGGTTTGAGCGACTATTTTACTGACAACAGTCCATCCTGTTTCATCTTGTACATTGTGGTTGACTTTTGCACTTATAAGCATACTAAGCCCCGTCTCAAAATCAACACTCTCATCATTGTCTTGAAACACCTTTAAAACATACTCAAAAAATATATTTTTGCCATCTTTGTTGAGAAGTTTTAGATCAACCCCTGCTGTGTTATAAAGCTTAAAAAGTGAGATGTTGTTGTATAAAAGTGGTTTAAAGAAGATTGGATCTCCTGAACTATCTAAAAAGTCTAATTTTTGTTTGGAGTACTTAAAGATAGCTTTCAGTACATTCATAAATCTACTTCCACTAATAGCATATTTTAAAACATCATTGTCGATATATTCAAAGTTCCCGTGGGTACTAAGAACTAAGTTATTCAAGATCTCATAGATTGTTTGATTTTTATTGTTTTTTATAAGAGGATCAGCATGAAATCGTAAAAGAAGTATGGTAAGCTCTAACTTCTCTATCCCTCCATAGCAGGCATAGAACAGTGCAGTTTCACCATTTTTATTTTGTATATTCAGGTCGATATCTTTTTCAATTAAAAGTTTCGTAGAAGCGATATCACCTGCTTTGATGGTTTGAAATAAAGCGTGTTCATTTTGTTCATTGACAGCATTTATATCTATACCAATCTCTATAAGCTTTTGACTCATCTGAAGCAAGCTATTTCTTTTGGCAATATCTGCTGGGTCTGTATTGGACAATGCAGATAATACCTCCATCAAAATAGTATTTTGATTGGCTACTCTTGTATTGATATCAAATCCACTTTCTAAAGCCGTCTCAATGATATAAAAAGCCTCTAGACCTCTTAGTGCTACAAGAGATAAATAGGTATCTCCTACACTATTTCGTATATTTGGATTCACACCATTTTTAATAAGCTCTAAGGCTAAATCATCATTTTGCAAAGCATATTGATGGTGTAAAATATTATTACCAGCATTGTCGATGTTGTTAATATCCAAATCTTCTAAACCAAGAAGATACTTTATAAAGTCCATATTACCATAAGATAAAGCATCATTGAGAAGGTTTTGCCCCTTATTATCTTTTGAGTTGAGATCTGCTCCATGCTCAATAAGAATCTTTGCCATCTCATGATCCCCTAGCATAATGGAGTCTTGTAGCTTGGTTCTACCGTGCTTATCTTTTCTATCTATATTGAATTGTGCTTTATCAAGAAGTATTTTTGCCACTCTGTGGTTTTGATTTTCTACAGCTATATCAAAAGCTGTCTGGCCGTCACTGTTAAATGTGTCAAGGGCAATACCTTGGTTTATTAACCAAAGAGCAGCATCAATCTTCCCTTCAAAAAGAGAAATATGTAAGAAGCTCTCATTTTTTGAATTGAGATGGTTGATATCTATTTTGAAATCATTATAAAGCTTCTGCGTTTTACTTTTTGAAAAAGTTGGCTTTAATAATTCAGACAAGAAAGTATCATGTGGGTTGGATGACCCTTGTATCATATTCATAATATTACTAATCAATTTTATCTTTCCTTTACAATATTATAACAAAATAATCATTATATTTGTATATAAATTGAAAATAAAATTATACCTTAAGAGCTACAACTACACCTCATAGCTTCTAAACCAGATTTTGGTTGGGTGTAATGCTCGTACTCTTTCCACTCATCATACGGGTTGTGAGCGATCTTTAAAAAGTCATTGACTAAAGTAAAATCTCCATTTTGGGCTGCATCAATAGCCTCTTGAAGCATAGAGTTTCGTAGGATATATTTTGGATTTATTTTTCTCATTTGGGTTAATCTATCCTCTTTAGAGACTGTTTCCTCTTTTAATCTGCGTGAATACTCTTTCAGCCAACTAGTAATCTTTTGATCTTTTAAGTCAAGAGTATCTGCACTTAAATGATAAAAAAATGAAGTATAATCAACGCTTTGTTGTTGTAAAGTTTTCAATAGTTTGGCTATAAGGTTTTTATCTTTATCAAAACTATAATTTTTGAGTCCAAGTTTTTCAGCCATAAGTGAAAAATACTGTTTTTTAAACTTTCCTATAAAGTTGTCATTGTAACTCTCCATCAACCCATGATCGGCAATAGGGCTTAAAATTTTCGCTAAAATAGATAAGTTCCATTGGGCTATGTAGGGCTGGTTTTCAAAGCTATATCTCCCCTCATGGTCACTTAAGTTGCAAACAAACCCTGTGTTAAACTCCTCCATCATAGCGTATGGTCCATAGTCGATTGTAAGACCTTCTATGGACATATTATCAGTGTTCATAACCCCATGACAAAACCCTACACTTTGCCAAAGGGCAATCATCTCAAGAGTTTTATCAACAATAGCAAAATAAAGCTCTTCATATCTATTGGGTTTATTTTGAAGTTCTGGATAGCTTTGCATTATCACAAAATCGGCAAGCTGTTTTAAATAGTACTCTTTTTTATTTTTTTGTATATAGGCAAACTCAAAACTTCCAAATCGGATCCAAGAGCTTGAAGCTCTTAATACAATTGCAGCAGTTTCTTGGGTATAAGAGCGTAACACTTTTGTGTGTGACCCTACAAGTGCTAAAGCTCTTGTAGTAGGGATACCCAGTCCATACATAGCTTCACTCATAAGATATTCTCGAATACTAGAGCGTAAAACTGCTCTTCCATCACCATCTCTTGAATATGGGGTGGTACCTGATCCTTTTAGTTGCAAATGATAATTTTTTAGTTTTCCTAAGTTTAAAGCTCTTCCATCGCCTAAGTTTGGAACAAAGTATCCAAATTGGTGACCAGAATAACTACTTGCATAGGGCTGAAAATTGTGAGATTTTATCTCAGAGTTGATCAGTTGAAGAAAATCTTCACTAAGAAGTGTCGATTGATCGATCTGCAAATTGTGAGCTAACGAGTGATTTACGCTGATTATATAAGGGTTTAAAAGAGGTTTTCCCTCTTGAAAACTATAAAATGAAGGGTCAAGAAGCTTTAAAAAAGAGGTGTCTAGTTGTGCGTGATTCATCCATTTTCAACTTTGTATTGATCTGCTAAATCTTCTAATAAATAGTAGATCACAGAGTCATAGATATCCTCTTGAAGAGTTTTGTGATCTGTAGCAAAAAAATCCTCTTTGTAGTAAGTGATACTCATCGTCTCTTGATCTTTATTGCGAATAGGGTAAGACTCCTCTACAATAAACATACTAATATGCAAAGTGTAATGAGCCTGAAACCTTTTTCCTTGAATTTTCACTATGAAGTTTGAAAACTTCTCACTTTTTGTTTTAATATTGAGGTTTTTGAGCTCTCTTTGGACATTTTGCTTGATCTTATCCAAAGTTTGCTCATTGGTAAATTTACTCTTATCGATCACTTTTATATTGACCTCCTTAACACCTTCAAGGGAAAAAGGGGACAAAGCAAAAAGATTGGTTGTACAAATTAAAAGTGTAGTGAAAAAAAGTTTTTTCATGGTTGTTTTCCTTTATAATATAAGTTTTTGGCAGTTTCTAGCTCTTTTATAAATTGATTTTGATGTTTGTACCCTTCAACCGTATGGATAAGCTCATAACTTAAAGGGTTGATAAAAAATGTAGTGGGAACACCTTTGGCTACAAAACGATCTTTTGGATAGTGGTCATGATCTTTATTTAAAACAAGTGGAGTAAAGCTTGTTTGGACTATTTTATTGATATTATTTTTTTGAAGAACCTGATTTTCAAACTTTTTGCACCATGGGCAAGTGGTGGTTCCTATAACCATCATCACTGGCTTATGAGACTCAATAGCATCTTTTACAGCTTTTTCGTAGTTTGTCAAATATCCTAGTTTTTCTACAAGAGTGTTACTTGCAAAAAGTGATACACTTATACTACACAAAAAAATGAGTAGAAATGATAATTTTTGAAACATTATTTTTCCTTATATAAAAAGACAGATAAAACCTTATCACAAAATGCAGTTTCAATTCGTAAAAGAAAACTATCCAAA
>JAGYNS010000010.1 GCA_018399655.1 Campylobacterales bacterium | reverse complement strand
ATATTCTCTTTGTGTGTTTTCATAGGAGCAAATGAATAAGTTTTAGATGAGTTCGCACATCCACTTAAAAAAATAGCAACTACAACTACCAATATACACAACTGTTTCATATCTGATCCTTTTTTTTATTGTATCCAATATTTTGAAAAAAAACAAACCCTAACGCCTAGCGTATCAGTTAAGCTTTTTTTATTTGCTATGATTATTTCAAATTTATCTCAAAGGACGAAAATGGGTAAGCAAACAAACGATACACAAGAGACAAACACAAATGAAACTAACGAAAGCATGGTGGCAAAAGAGATGGAAGAGGCTCTTGGAGTGGGTGAAAGTGAAGAACAATCTTCAAGTGAAAACAACAACAGTGAAAAGAACACAAACGAAGATTCAAACTCTACAGACTCTACAGAAAAACAAAACGATGATGATAAAAAAGGTGATCAAAAACAAGAAGAGAAAAAAGATACTGAATCAAAAAATCAAAATATAACTTTAACTCCTACACAGCTAGAGGTAAACAAAGAGATAGCAAAGATCGAAATAGAGATCGAAAAACTTGAATCTGAAAACAGCGTAGATACTGATGAGTTTTACAACTCTTTAGATACACACCTAACAGAGGAAGAACAACAGTTAGAGTTTGACAATAAGTCAGAGTATCTAAAAGTAGTAGCAAAAAAAGAGAAAGAGTTTATAAAGTCACACTCAAAAGAGGAACAAATCCAACAAGCAAAAGCAAAAAAAGAGCAGCTTGAGGGTGTGTTTGAAAGACAAACTGCCATAACTAATGTGGTAGCAAAGTATCCAGACTACAACCACGAAACGATACTTGAATATTTTCAAAAAAATCTTAGTCAATCTGAGCAAGAGAAAATATACGAGCAATCTTCAAGCTATGAAGATGTGTACGAAAATACTTACAAAAAATATATAGGTTCAAATCCTAAAAATGTAAAAACAACTCCTGCTCCAAAAATCCCAGATGTAAATGATGTCCGAAAAAAGGATATTGAAAACGGTAAGATGGACGAGGGATTTAAGACACATGATGAAGAGCTAAGAGAGGCTCTTGGACTATAAAAAAATAAAGGAGATAAATAATGGCAAGAGACAAATGGGAACTAGATGAGGACTACAGAAGCGTAAAAAGGGCGATTGAGGTTTTTAAAGATCCAGAGAGACTAGCAGAACTTCAAGATCACATCAAAGAGAAAAAACAACACAAAGAAGCTATGGATCAAGTTGCCGATGGTAACTTAAAAGAGGCACTAGGGCTATAAAGCTTTAGTGTTTTACACAAGATGGGAGCGGTGGATAAGTCTTACCCGAGATGTCCCCACCGTTGCCATCTTGGGTAAGACACAAAAAACTAAAAAAAGGAAATGCAGATGAGTGTATTTAATGGATTGTCAGCAGAGGATTTTGTGTCTGATGTGGACACAAGAATTGCGTATAGCAAAGAGGTAACAAAAGCGATTGTAGCAAAAAGTAAAATTGAACCTTTTTTAGGAAGAAGTGAAAATGATACGAATGCTATTATTAAAACAGTAAAAAAGACTTGTGAGCTTGGAAATCTTGTAGGTATTGAGCTTCAAGATGAGCTAGTGGAAAGTGGTGCAACTGGAAATGTAACTTTAGATGCTTCAACGGAAGAGCTAAAGACTATCAAGCAGTTTATCAAAGTGGACCGATGGCAACATACAGTTCCGTCAAATCAAGACATTGTGACTCAAAGAGCTGCAAATCAGTTTAAAGATAGAGCAAGAACATCTTTAAAAAACTGGGGTACTAGAAAATTTGACAAAGTTTTCTTTTCTGCTATGAGTGCTGATTGTACAAATATTGTTTGTGCTGGTCATCATACAACTCATGATTGTTCTACTATCCTCAAAGCTGATGTACTTACAACAGCAGATGTAGAAGAGGCAAGAAGAAGAGCAGACTTAGGAGTTAATGGTATCGTAACAGATGGTGTTGAAGGTGGTGTACCTCCAATCGTGCCAGTAAGCACAAACAAAGAAGAGAACGCTGGATACTATGAAGATCTTCCAGTATATGTGATGCTTGTAGGGACAAATACAGCAAGACATATCAAAAATGATCCAAACTGGGCAGAAGCTAGAAAAGATGCAAGAGAGAGAGGAAAATCAAATCCTATCTTTACAGGTGCTTTAGGTTTTTGGGATGGAGTACTTTTACTTCAAGTTGGAAATGATACTCCAAGACAGAGCGGTATTCTTACTTCAAAATCAGAGTATGTAGGATTTTCAAATGTTAAAGACTATGATCTATCAAACTATGCTGGAGATGCTGGACAAGAAACAGAGATAAACCTTCTTTTAGGTGTTGGTGCTGCACATATCGTTGTAGATATGGGGGTCAATTATTATGACTATGCAGATAAAGATGATGTTCGTAGAATGAAAGCCTCTATTGATAGAGTGTATGGTTTTGCAAAAACAAAATACAAAGCAAGTGACAACGATGGTATTCTCAAAGATTCAATCTTTGATGAAAAAGATTATGGTGTAATTGCAGTTGTTGCATCTACAGGGTTATAGGAGTAAAGTATGGCTATTACAGTAAAAAGAAACAATAGAGAGAGAAGAACTCAAGGGGTGATCACTTTTGACATCGCTAGTTCTGATGTTGGTAAAACATACGACTTCATGGGAGTCGCTAAAGGTTTTAGAGTGGTTGATGTAAATGTAACAGTTGATGAAGCTTTTGCAAATGCAGACAATACTATTGAAGTAGGTATTGAGGGAGATACAGATAAGTTTATCGCTCCAACAGCGATGAATGCTATCAAAGGTATTGGATTCAATGATAAGCAATGGTCGGTACCAAAAACTATGGCTATTGTGTGTGATATCAAAGGAACAGCAAGTGCTACAGGAAAAGCAACAGTAACAGTTGTGTATGCAAAACAAGCAGACGCAAGACAAGAGTATTAGGATATCGGTATGGCAACAGTACATTTTAAACCATACAGTGCCGTAAAATATGTAGGGTCAAAGTCAAAAGAGCATCTAACCTCTTTGGCTCGACCTAAGCCAGTTTTGAAAAAAGGCGATATTTTAATCGTAGACAAAAGACAAGCTGCCAATATGACCACCAAAGGCTTTGGAGAGTTTATAGCAGTAGATGATATCTCTTTTGTAAAAGCAGATGTAGCAACCGCTCAAGATCTTAAAGAGCATAAAGATGAAGTAGAAAGGCTGACTGAGTATACACAAGTACTCGAAGAGCAAATCGAAACAGCAAAGCAGATGCAAAAAGCAGATATTGCACGAATAGAAGAGCTGGAAGCAAAAAACAGTGACTTAGAAACAAAGTTGAAATACAGTTTTAAAAGTACCGCAGAGCTTCATGATCAAAACAAAACACAAGAGGAAAAGTAATGATAGTAAGCGATTTTATACTCAAAGTAAAAGATGATCTCCAAGAGAAATCTGAACAATGGTCTGTAGAATCGCTACTATTAAAATTACAAGAAGCATATATAGATATGCAGTTTGACTTACCTTATTTTATAGCTAGAGAAACACTTGCTATACAAGAGGGTAAAAGCGAATACGATATCAGTAGAAACTTTTTAAGAGGTGTAGCTTTTTCTCTTGATGGGTACTCTTACAAATATACAGATATGGAAAATATCTATCTAAAAGACCCTACTCAAAAGTTCTATAGCTACCACAGTAAGCGTATCATCTTGAATCAAACTCCAAGAAAAGATACAGTAGCAAATATAGTGTACAAATATGAAAAAGAACTCACGGATCAAAATTGCTATATAGAGTTTCCAACCAATTGGCACAAAACGCTAAGGTTTTTGTTTATGAGCAAGATTCATGAGAAGCCAACACGAAATACAAAAGAGCGTGATTTGAGCGTCCACTATTTGAAGCTTTATGAAAGAAGTGTTAGTCAACTAAAAAAAGATCAAAAGGCTAGAGAAGTGGGTGTAACTTCTAGCTTTCAACTTATATAAAAAGGAATATGTTATGGGTTTTTGGGAGAGTGTAGCAAAAGGTGCTGGGGATGTATGGGATGGAACAAAAGAACTTACTAAAGATGTAGACTGGGGAAATGTAGCAAAAGGTGCTGGAGCTTTAGCTGGAGCATGGGGAGCGTATGAGACAGGAAAAGAGCAAAATAAAATATTAAGAGAAAACTTAGCCTATGAAAAAAGCAAAGATGCAATCACAGCAAACAAACAATCTCTAGCACAAAACGAACTCAACAACGCTTTAGTAGATGTGTATGGAAAAGATGAGGAAGATAAAAAGAAAAAAAAGAAAAGTGCTGACAAACTTACAGACGCTTTTGTAGCACCTGCATAAGGAATGATCGTGAGTATAGATACTTTCACACTTAGAGAATGGCTTAGAGAATCATCAAGGCTATTTAAAAAAACCAAACAAAACTCTCAAAAAGTAAGACAATACTACAATGGAGATCAACTAGACACACTTGTAAAACAGATACTGAAAAATAGAGGGCAACCTGAACAGTGGGAAAATCAAATAGCAAAACACAACAACTCTATACTAGGTCATAAAGATGATAGAGATATAGAAATAAAGATATTTGGTACACAACAAAAAGATAGATCAACAGCAAATATGCTCAATGCTCTTATAAAATCTCTTGTAAGTGCTAGTGACTATGAAGAGGAAGTTGAAGATCTTGATAGTTACCTTACACTAGAGGGTGTAGCTATAGCAGAGCTTGCAGTCAAAGCAAGTGGCGAGTTTGACAGGGTAGGAAGAGAGCATAAAGATATAGAACTCAACGCTATCAATCCAAATGAGATGTTTCTTGATCCGTTTGCAGAACCAAAGAATTATAGCAAAACAGCACGATACACACACAGGGCTTTTTGGGTAGACGCAGAAGATCTTTATGGATTAGGGTTTGATGATGAAGCGATAGATCAACTCACCGTTGCAAACTATCTTGCTGATGATGTAGAGGATGATCTTGATGTAGATGAAACGATACGAAAAAGAGTACTTCTATGCTATACCTGGTATCGAAAAAAAGATAAAACCACTGGAAAAGATAAATACTATTATGTGTTTTGGAGTGATCAAACTATACTACTAGAGGGGGAGTCACCTTATGAATATGATGGGATACCTTATGAGGTGGAGTTTTTGGAGCATGATTTCACTGGGGAAATAAAATACTGGGGTCTATATAGAAACATTATGCCTATACAGGACCACATAAACTACGCAAAACTAAGACTACAAAATATGATAGGAAACAATAAAACTCTTGTACAAAGAGGTAGCCTTATCGATGAAAACATTACACGATTTGCTAGAGAATGGAGTATGGATAATGCGGTGGTGGAAGTAGAAGATATAAATGGGATCAAAACAGAAAAACAAAACGCACAAATTCAACAAATTCTCAATATCATTATAGATGGAAGAAATCAAATAGCAGAACTTTTAAACTCAAATAAAGAATTTATGGGAAATGCAAACAATCGTATGTCGCAAGTGGGACAACAACAAAGGGTAAAATCAGCACTTGTGGGCTTAAGTAGATTTATAAAACGAAGTGACAACTTACAAAAAAAGATCATCAAAAAGTATGTAGCACTCATAGGTCAATACTTTGATACAGAGCGAATAGTAAGCATCATAGATGAGGACTATATGCAAGACTTCATCACGGTCAATGAGGTGGTGCAAAATGAATATGGAAGTATAGACTATGAAGTACTCCCTGATGGAAAAGTAAAGCCTATATCAAAAAATGAGGTAAAAATAGGAAAGTATGATCTCGTCTATCTAGCAAGACCAAAAGATGATCTTCAAAGTGATGAGAGACTACGACTCAATGCAGAGCTACTACGAACTATTAAAGAGACAAGACCACAAGATATAGATTTTATACTTCCTATGATACTCAAAGATATGGGAAGTCCTGATGCTAAAAGATATAAAGATCACATAGAGCAACAAAACCAACAAGGTGCAAACTCTCCAGAGGCTCAAAGGATACAACAGCTAGAGAGCCAACTATCACAAATGGAGATGATCCATAAACAGTCTCAGACCAATCTAAACAATGCAAAAGCAAAAGCGATGACAGACAAAAACAAGATAGATCTTCAAAAGGCTTTTGCAAATACCAATATAGCAATAGAGAAGATCAGAGAAGATAAACAAAAAAACATGACTAACGCAATGAGGAGTGCATAATGGCAAAGGGATGGTACAGTGATGCTTTTTCAAGTGACTTAACAAAAATAGATACATCAAAAGCAACAACAAACACAGGAAACGCTATGAATAGCTTAGGGGATGCTTTTAGTAGTTTGGGAACTCAAATAAAAGATGATGAGCTACAAACAAAAAAGCTAGAAGCGTATGACTCACAAATGAAAACTGATAAACTCAATCAAGAGAAAAAACAGTTTGAGTTAGATGATGCCTGGAAAAATACCACACAAGAGGAGATAGACAATGCTTATCTTTCAAATCTTGACAAAGGTGGTAAGTTTGATAACAAAGATGGAACTATAGGTGTACCACTAGAAAAAGTAAGCTTTGAAGCAAAACAAAAAGCGGACAGTATGGCTCAAAAGAAGTTCAACGATACAGCTATAAAAACAGCTACTAGCTATAAAGACTATGACAGCTTTGCAAAAGATAACATCTCTTTAATAGAGAGTGCCGATGGTACAACTATACAAGCTATAAAAGATAAGCTTAGTAACAATAAAGCACAGCTTAGTGCATTGAAAACTCAAAAGGTTATCAATGACCTCAATAATAAAGTTGATAAAGCAGAGATAAAAGCTCTTCAAAAAGATCAAGATAAAAACTTCAAATACAGTGAAAATACTGGAACTAAGATAGTTAGTCTTGTCAAAACATCACTAGGGATGGATAGTGATATGTTTGAACTTGATGAGAATAAAAAAGAACAATTTAATGACATGGTAACAGGAATAGATACTATATCAAAAGAATATAACCTTGAACCGAATCAGGCTTACAAGCTATGGCTAGATACTCAAAAGAAAAATGAATCAAAAAAAGAGGAAGTGTCGAAGAGCTGGAAAGACTATCAATAATACAAACCAATACTT
This sequence comes from Campylobacterales bacterium, assembly GCA_018399655.1. Classification (GTDB taxonomy): domain Bacteria; phylum Campylobacterota; class Campylobacteria; order Campylobacterales; family Arcobacteraceae; genus JAIOSF01. Next base: position 15,819 of record JAGYNS010000010.1, on the reverse strand, counting down.
TCAGAGTGACAGATAAAACCTTTTAAAATAGTAAAATATCTTACTAAATTTTAAAAGGTATTTTATGAAAATAGATATATTTGAAGATAAAGAGTTTCAAGATCTACCACTTGATCAAAAACAAAAAATCACATCCAATTACTTTGATAGTGAACTGGCAGATGATGAGTTTCTATCACTTCCTACTGAGCAGCAAACAAAGATAAAACAAAACTTTACAGATCAACAACTAGACTTTGATCTAAGTGATACATATGATAAACATATCGCACCACTTTTTGAAGATACAGCAGATAAGGCAGAAAAACTTCCTCAAACAAAAGAGACTACGAATAAATACGATCATATGTTTGATAGTTCAATCCCTAAAATTCAAACAGGCAACTTACCACAAAAAGAGAAAACATATAGGGAAAAGTTTGAAAGTGGAGAGTTGAGCTATAGAGATACTACCCCTGATAATTGGGGAGATAAAATAGGCGATGATATTACTGCTTTAAAAGATCAGTATGTAAAACCTGTACTATTTGGTAGTGGGGAGGATTTTCAATCTAAAGAGTTTAATTTTAGTGATGAAGTGATAGAGCCTTTTAGAGCTTCCGCACAAGAGGTAGCACAAAATGATATTATGTCAGATGCTATCATAGCTTTAGGGGATGATGCAAATGATCCAGAAAAGCTCAAAGAGTTTTTAGAAAAAAGAGATACGCTCAATACTCTTAATCCAATGGCACACTTACAAAATGCAACAGCTGGTATGGAAGTAGAAAAAGGCACTGCAAAACACACACCTAAAACAGCAATAGAAGCATTTAAAAAAGAGGGTGTACTTTCACTTGATAGTTGGGGCGAACTACTTAAAGCAATCCCTAGTGTAACTGCTGGATCAGTTCCACATACTGCTGCTTTTGTAGTGAATCTACCACAGGCTATAAAAGGGTATGGGTACGGAATAGCAAAAGACAAGCTAGAGCAAGATGGTATCAAAAGAGAGCCTACAAGAGGAGAATATGCAAATGGTACTATGGTAGCTACTGTTATAGGTACTCTTGATAAGTTTGGTTTTTCAAAAGCTAGTAGTTCTTTAAAAGAGGAGATAGCAAAACAGATCGTAGCCAATCCAAAAACAAATGTTTATGATGTTACAAAATCATTTTTAAAAACAACAAAAGATGGTATGAAGTATGAGCTTCCAACAGAACTAGCACAAGAGGGTATCGAAGTAGCTTATGTAAAAGATAAAGACCTAACAGGAGAGGACTTGCTTGAAGCTGGTGTTGGTGCATTATTAGGAACTGCTGGTATGACTACAGGAATAGCAGCTGGAAAAGAAATAGTAAGTGCCACAAAAGATACAAAGCAAGTAGCTATCGACAATACATTTTCACAGTTTGCACAAGATATTGACAATACACAAATCAATCAAGATGCACTACAGCAAGACACACTCAATAAGATTAATCCAAATCAAGCACAATATGAAGCGGTACAAAGTGATCCACTAGAACAGTCGGTAAAAGGTTTTGAAGAGTTGCAAAAAGAGTTGTTCGGAGAAACCGAACAGCTACAAGATGATCTTACCCCTAAAGGATACACTCCAAATGAAACACAATCAAACAACAGTGAAGCAAACACAGAGCCACAAAGTACCATTTCAAATGATACTGGACCAATCAATGAACCAATCAATCAAACAACAGTCAAACAAAATTTCACGAGGGAAAGTGCTGAACAACCTAACAACGATGGAATTGCTGGAAGTGTTGAAGAGAATCCAACAAATGAAACTGCAACAGAGGTGAGTAATGATAATTTTAACAAAAACGAATCTGTAAAGATGTATCAAAAAGGTATAAAAGAAGAACCAGACAACAGGACATATCAAGATCATGCAAATATGCAATTGGATTATTATAAAAGATTAGAAGATAAATATAAAAATGAGGTTGATTTTTCTAATCCAAAAATAGACTACAATGTTGCTGTACAAAGGTATCTACTAAAAAAACTTGACAAGGTAAAAAGCAAAAACGAAACACCAAACTATCAAACATACAGACCTACCAAAGAAGAATTAGATATTATATCTCAAATAAAAGAAGATACTGGATTTGATGTTGAATTAAGAAGTGATGGATATAAGCTAGTGCCTACAGGGGAAAGTCGTAAGAGTTTAGCAAGGAATGAACCAATCAATCAAACAACAGTCAAGCAAAATTTCACTGGGGAAAGTGCTGAACAATCTATCAACGATGGAGTTGTTGGAGATATTGAAACAAATAAGCAAAAAATAGAAGATAATCCTTTGCTGAAACAACTAGAGCAACAAAGTCTTGAAATACTTAAAAAGAAAAAAGCTTTTAATAGTGAAGATTATCAAGAAGCACTTCACGCACATAATGAAACATTTACACCAGTAGAAGATATAAAACTAGATGCAAGTGAGTATCTTAAAACTGTACAAGGTGGACAAGATTGGCAGATACCAACACTTGATAAAACTGGATTTGGAGTAAAAGAGATAAAACCTTATGCTTTAAATTCTTTTAATGCTAGTGAAGTAAACAAAAATAAAGACCAATATAAATTTATATCTGAACAAAATACAAATTATGGAAAGCCTATAAAAGGGTATGTAGTAAATAAAGATAGATATGGATTTAAAATCAATGATACTTTTATAGATATGGGCGTAGATATGGATATAGAGAAAGCTTGGGCTTTTATACACTTATATCCTGAAGCTACAAAGTTTCAAAGTGGATGGTACTATCCTGAAAATGAAGCAATAGCAAAACATAAAGGAATGAAATTTACGCTCAATAAAAATGAAAAGATAAAAGAGCTATTTGAAAACTTTAATAAAGTATATGACCAACTCACGCCACAACAGATACAAGATATAAAACAAACAGCCGACAAGATGGAGCTAGAGAGAAAATCTACAGAGCTTATAGATTCACTTATAGACAAAGTATTTAATGAAACTGCAACAGAGCAAGAGATACAGAAACTAGATGAAATAATAGAACAAGGAGAAAAACAAAATGCAACAAACATTATCACAACAGAAGATGGACGCTTACAAGATATACAAGATGTTAAAGAACAAGGGGCAATCCCACAAACAAATAATGATACGACTAAAGAGAATGTATCCAGACCTGAAACTACAAATCAAAAACCAATAAAGTTTGATGTAGAGAAAGAGTACAGCACTAAAGGGATAAAGCACGAGACGCCATCTGTAGAAATATCTAAGAAGATCCAAAAAGATGTAGCTAGGTATGTGGGGCAACTACAAAAAAATCTAGGCTATGAGTTTGATACAGATAAAAAGGGTAAGAAAAAAACATTTAACGGAGTAGAAGTAAATATACCTCCTGCTGGAGGAAATGTACGATTTAAGCTATGGAAGCCAAATAGTGACTATGGGGTAGAGGTAAGACTATCTTATCAACCTGATTATCTCGATAATGGATATGAGAGCTATAAGCTTCAAGATTTAATAGCTGGAGGAAGTAGTCCTGTAAGATATAATGTGGTATCTAAAAATGGCAAAGATCAGTTTAGATATATATCAGTATATGCAGACAAAATTATCGATGAAAGTTTTGTAAATGAAATAAAAGCTGAAGTAAATAGGCAAGAAACTAAAGCAACTGAAACTAAAAAAGATGATATAATTAAAGAAGATAAAGGAGTAAAAGATGAATCTAACACAGGAACAAAAAGAGACACTAATCAAGAAGCTAACGACAAGGATAGCACAAGAGGAACAAGCACTAGCAAACAAGGATCATCTACAACCACAAGAGGTGGAGAGAATGATACTGGAGTACAATCGAGACAGACAGGACATGACGCAGATAATACTACACCAAGCACAGACTATGGGATATCCGCAGAAGATGAGCGAGTGGGACGATACGATACCGATGGAGGAGATAAACAAGATAACAAACGGAGAACTGATGCAGACACAGTACTACCAAGAGCTGATAACAGCGATGCTCCTAGCTTAAAAAACTACGACCTCACAAATAAAGAGCCTGTATCACTTACAAGAGGTGAGAGAAAAAAAATAAATGCCTTAACAAAAGAGATACTACAAAAACCACAAAGTGAGATCACAGAAGCTGATAAAGATATTCTACGACAATACACTGGAGATGGTGGACTTGATGATGTAACAGCTGGAAGTGTAAACCAACACTACACAAACTATGAAACTGTAAGATCAATGTACGATGCACTGTATGAAGCTGGGTTTGATTTTAAAAGAGCATTAGAACCAGCGGTAGGAAGTGGAAACTTTGTAGGGTTTGCAAGTGATAAGCAGTGGGATATAGTAGATATAGATACTACCAATATAAATGTAGCTACAACTTTATACCCAAATACTAAACCTACCAATGATACATATGAAACTTTTAAAGGGAAAAACTACGACCTAATCATCTCTAATGTTCCTTTTGCTTCTACGCAAAGCCTTATGAGGGAACACGCAATGACTATTAAACCAGCATTTAAAGCGATACATAACTTTTATTTTGCACACTCTATAGACAAAGTAAAAGATAATGGAGTTGTAGCCTTTATGACAAGTACAGGTACTATGGATGGGGTCAAAGAAGCTCAAAACCTAAGAGCATATCTTATGAAAAAAGCTGACATTATAGGGGCTTTTAGACTGCCTGAAAACTCACAAAGAGAAAATACACACACTGACACTATGATAGATATTATCGTTTTACAAAAGCGACCTGATGGGGTAAAGTCAAGACAAGAAAAGATCAACGAATCTTTTGTAAAAATAGGTAAAAAAGATGGTCACAGTTTAAATCAATATTTTATAGACAATCCTGAATCTATGCTAGGAACTGTAGAGATAGGAAGAGATCGTACCAAGATGGGTAAAGAGGGGATCATAGTAAAAGGCACTCCACGATATGAAGATATGAAACTTAGCTATGAGCCATATAAGATAGAGAAGAAAAAAGCTACGCAAGATAAATTTGAAGATGATATAGCAGTAAATAAATATGCAGATGAAAATGGACTGATATGGAAGTCTCACGAAACAGGATACACGCACATAGAGTTTGGAGATGATGGGAGGCTTTATAAGTGGGATCAAAAGTTTAAGTGGGAAAATATAGATGCTATAGGTATGTTTGGTAAAAAAGCTACTGGGACAAATGCGAAAAAACTTACCGATCTAAATGAGATTATGTTTTTAGCTGAAGATTATCAAAAAACTAAAAATGAAAACTCAAAAGCAAAAGCTCTTGAGCTTATAAAAGCATACCAATCAAACCACAATAAAGCCCCACATAGCGATACAGTTTTAAAGAAGTATGCCAAAGAGAATAGATTTGATTCACAGTTAAAAGAGTATATGAGCTACTTTGATAAAGAGTTTGTACCAGCACCACTTTTTAAAGAGGATGTGAGATTCAAAGATAGTGGAGTGTTGAAAGTTACTACAAAATCTTCTTATGAAGAAAGAGCCATGAGTGTAGAAGATGAAGATGGAAAGATAGATCTAACAAGTGAAGATCCAATATTTCCTTTTAGTGATGTGGCAAAAGGATTAGATCAAGGACTCTATGCCGTAAGTGCAAATAAAGAGGTGCAAAACTCTATTATGTACTATAGTGGAAATATCTACAAAAAACTAGATGATCTTGATACTATGCTAGAAAACAAACATATCAATCAAGAGCAATACGATAGACAATATAAAAAACTAAAAGAGATACTACCATCCCCTACTCCATACAAAAATATAAAATTTAAAGGTATTGAATCGTGGATTCCAAAAGAGATACAAGAAAAGCTTGTAGGTAAAGATGCTGATGGGGAGTGGTTTTTAAAAGATGGTTTTGGAATAGATGGTATGCAAAAAAATATTGTCAACAACTATCTCAATGGGAAAACGCTTGTAAAAAGAGATCAAAAAAACGAAACAATAGATGAGCACAGAGTAAAAGTTCTTGAAGCTAATAAGCTTCTAAAAGAAACTCTACTCCCAAAGATACATGAAAAGGTGGAACAACTAGGACTATCTGAAACAGTAGAAAGCGAATACAATAAATTTGCAAGTGCTTATGTAGAACCAAAGCTTACTGGGTACTTACTAAAAGATATGCCAAAGATTAAAACATTTAAAGGCAAAGAATGGAAGGGGCTGCAATCGCACCAACTAGAGGGTGCGGAGCTTGTAGTGTACAATAAAAAAGGGGTAATTGCTTTTGCCCCAGGGGGAGGTAAAACTATCACAGCTATAGTAGCAGTGAAACAACTACTCAATCAAGGTGTTATGAAAAAGCCTTTATTTGTAGTTCCTGTAAATACAATACACCAATGGGAAGAAACAGTAAGAGAGCTTTATCCAGAAGCTAGTGTGTTTGAGTTTCCAAAGATACAAAGAGGTGAAAACAAAGGTCAAGCAAAAGAGTGGAAAGATTTGTCTAAAGATGAAAAAGAGCAGATGATTTATGACCTTACAAACAATAGATATGACTTTACCATTATAGGAGATACAGCTTTTCAAAAAATTGGAATACCACAAGATAAAGTACAACAATACGCAAACGATCTAGCAGAGCAAATAACAGCAGCTGAAGAGATAGATGAAGATGGTGGAAAACAAGAGCAAAAAAGTGGACTATCACTTGAAGCAAAAAAAGCAGCTTTAGCAAAAGGGATAGCTTCTCAATACGAGGGGGATGTAACTGTAGATATAGAAAAGCTAGGATTTGATGCAGTTATAGCTGATGAAGTGCAATATTATAAAAATATAGGTATGCAAGGGAAAGATGTAAAGGAGACTTAGGTGCAAGTAGCTTGGTATATCATACTTTGGCAATAAAGAATTTAATAGTGCCTTACCAACAGGGAAAAACAATCCTGAATATATACAGCTCACTCAAAAAGATCTCAAAGAGGGAGCAGAGCCAAGCATGGCAAAACTTGAATCGTGGAGAAGTTATGACTTTAGATTTAAAACTAGATTTATAAGTGAGAATAACAACGGAAACAATATCATACTTCTAACTGGAACACCAACACCAAACAAACCATTAGAGCTTATGACACTCCTACATCATATGGATCAAAATATCTTAGATGAATACGGGATAGAAAATGTATCTGATTTTGTTGATACATTCTTAGAGACTGAAACATTTGAGAGTGTAGATGCCCAGGGGAAACCTAAAACTGTAGAGGGCTTAGGTGGGGTAAGAAATGCCCAATGGCTTAAAAAGATCATAAAAAGGTATGTAAACTACAAGGGGTTTGAGGATATGCCTGATCTTCCAAGACCTAAGCAAGTTGATGTGAAACACTATCTAAGTCTAAGTCCTGCAGGGGAAGAGATATTTGGAGATATACTTCATAGACTAGTTAAGTCTTTGGAAGATAGTAAAAGCAAAACTGTATCGCCTGAACATATGGAACAGCCTATTACTATGTATGGATTAGGAAGAGATGCAAGTATCGATCTTAGGCTTTACAATGTGGGAACTAAAGGGAAAAGTCAATATACACAAGAGGAGATTCAAAAGCTTGTACTAGAGGATGAGAGAACTACCACAAATAACAAAACTAAAAAAGTAGTTGATTTAGTAACAAAACAATACAAAGAAAATCCACAAAGCGGACAGATCATCTTTAATGATCGTATCAAATATAAAGATGAAAATGGAGCTGAAAAGTATATCCATAGTGAATTAAGAGATGAGATACTAAGTAGTGGACTGCTTGAGCCAAACGAAGTTGTAATCGTAACAGGACAACTTTTTGTAAATCCTAATACTGGAAAACTTAGAAAAGGAAACCTTGATAATAAACTTCTTCAAAGAATCATCAAAGATTATAACGACGGTAAGATAAAAGTTATCATAGGAAATACTGCAAAGCTAGGTGTGGGAGTAGATCTAAACAAATATACAACCGATATATACCAAATGGATATACCATATAGACCTGATGAGATAGAACAAAGAAACAACAGAGGGGTAAGACAAGGAAATATCAATCCTGAAGTAAGAGTGCATAGCTTTTTTCAAATAGGTACTTTTGATAAATTTTCATTTGATCTTATCAAGAAAAAAGAGGGATTTAACAATGTGTACTGGAAAGATGTAGATGGTGCAGAAGTTACTCTTGATCGTGGGGATAGTGTAGATCCGTATGAGATGATGATACAGATTGAAAAAGATGTATATAAAAGAGAGAAACTGAGACTTGAGCGAATCATAGATCAAAGTGCATTTATCCAAAAAGATATTGACAAGGCTATCACTAAACTTGAAGAGACCAATAAAGTAAAAGAGCAAACTATAAAAGGTGAGCGAGGATATGAAGTCTCTATAGCAAATATAGATAAAGAACTACAGCCTAAAAACTACCCTAAATATGAAAACATAAAAGATGAGAATGAAAAAAAAGCAAAGCTTGAAAAACATATAGCAACACTCAAAGAGAGAAAAGAAAAATATAAACAAAAGATAGAAGATGCAAAAGATGAGATCGCACACAATGAGGAACTTATAGCAGAGCGAAAAGCTGAAAAGTCAAAAAGACAAGCAGAAGTGCAAAGAGTTATAGAGGATTATACAGAAGAGATTACAAAAGATAAACATGTAGTAAGACTTGAAATGATAGAGGAACTACATAGTGAAAGAGAGCTACTTGAAAAAGAGGGAAAAAACAAAGAGGAGATAGAGCAGTATTTTAAAGAGAGAGAATCCAATGAAGATACCGAACCTGAAACACTAAGCAGTAAAATAGTAGACCAACAAGAGAGAGATATCTTAAACTCAAAAGGTGTTGATGGTGTAGGTTCTAACTATGTAGCAAATATATCTACACAAGGTTTTCCTGAGCGATCATTAAGTAGCAAGATAGAAATAGCAGGAGAGTTTGTAGAGCTTCCAACTGTGGATAATCCTCAAACAGTAGAGAGTGTAAGAGAGTTTTTAAAAGATATCATAGGTTCACGACTTTATGATGGGAGAGTCAAGGGGAAGTCAAGACTAGGGTTTTATAATCGTGTCAATACAGGTATGAGAGTAAAATCTTATCATGATATAGAGGTACAAGCTCATGAGATGGCTCACTATCTTGACTACTTTCATAACAATCCCACGAAAAAAGCAAGTACAAGTTTTTTCAAAAACTTCAAGGATACGCACAAAGAGTTTTTAAAATCTGTATCATATACACAACAAAAATCAGTAGCTATACCTGAGGGATTCGCAGAGTTTGTGAGACTATACACAACACAATATGAAAATTTATCCAATATAGACGGAGCTATGGAGGTTATAGAAGCTTTTGAAACTATACTAGCAAAAGATAAGAAGCTTCAAAAGAAGATACATAGATATAGAGATGAAGCCCATAAATATTATCATCAAGGGCATATAGAGAGAATGAGTGCTGTAAGTGATAACACTCTTAATAAAGATGCAGACAAGATCAAATCAAAAAGCAAAAAAAGACTAGACAACATCAAACAAAACTTGGTGGATAAAAACTTATCTATCAAAATGATTGAGGAACATTTAAAAGGAAAAGACCCTATTGATGCAGATAAAAGTGCCTATAAACTTTTCAATCTAGTAAATGGTGCTGAGGGTACTGTAGATATGGTACTAGCTTATGGAGTACCTTATATAGATAAAAGTGGAGATATACAACTTGATGAGAGTAAAAAAGGATTGGATCAAATCTTTAAACCACTCTTTGATGCAGGACACAAAGAGGTAAGACTATGGGAAAATTATGCAAAAGCTCGAAGAGCAAAAGAGCTTAAAGAACAACAAAGAGAAAACAGAATGTATCAAATAGACGCATCGATGAGAGCTTACATTCTGGAAAAAAAGAGTATCCACACTTCAAAACTATTTTTGATGAATACCAGGTGTTTAACAATGCTATGTTAGATTTTTATGTAGGGATGAAGCTCATCACAAAAGATCAAAAGGAAAATTTTCAAGAAGCAAATAGCGAGTATGTACCATTTTATAGAGTCAAAGAGTCTATAGCACAAGGGAAAGTTGTACCGCAAGTAGCCAATGGAAAACTAGGTGCAAGACTCAAAGGTGGTACAGGAACTATTGCAAACATCATGGACAATATCTATGGAGCTGTAGAAAAAAATATCAAAGATGCTTATGTAGCTAGAGCAAAATCATCACTCTTTGAGATGCTAGAAAAAGATGGGGCAGAGTTTGCTATGAAAATAGGAAAGGATACCAAAAAAGTAAAGGGAGATATCTCTTCACAAGCTAAAAATGTAGCTAGTGTTTTAGCATCTATGGATATGGGTATCAGTAAAGGTGGTATGATAGTTAAAAATGGAGAGGGAATATATGAAGATGTGATGGTAGATATAAATGACATAGCTACCATACTTGAAGCAAATCCTGAACTACTTGAGATGTGGAGTATGGGACATATACCACAATCTAAAGACAAGATGATAGATAGTGCTATCATAGATGGTAAGAGAGTTTACTTTGAGATCAACGATCCTATGCTCATAGATACTCTATCATCTCAAAAAGGTGTAATGATCGAAAACCAACTTATGAAGTTTGGGGTAGCGTATAAAAATCTAGCTACATTTATGATCACAAACAATCCTTTATTTTATTTGACTAATGCTTTTAGAGATACTGTAAGTGCTGGGGTTATTAGTGAAAATGGTTTTATCCCTTTTTATCACACACTCAAAGGGATGTGGCACTATATCAAAAAAGACAAGATGTATAAAAACTTTATGACTAGTGGTGCTGGATACAGTACTAGAAGAACTGCACTTGGTAGCTATGATGATGTCAATACAGATAGTAGTATGGTGGCTAGACATTTTGGAGCATTTGAAAAGTTTACCAATGCTTTAGCATATGGTGCTGATCTTTTTGAATATGGTACACGAATCGGAGAGTTTGAAGTGTCAAAAAGAAAAGGAAAGTCAAATATCCATAGTGCATACGGTGGTCGTGAAGTATCTACCGACTTTAGCAGAAGTGGAAGTAGTGATAACTTTAGAAAGTTTTTAGGGACTGTTGCATTTGCTAAAGCTGGGATAAATTCTATTGATAGATTTTATCGACGATTTAGGGATAAAAAAACAAAAGCAGATAAGATAAGGCTTTATATGGCTGGTGGTGCTATAGCTACTTTTACTATGGCTTTAGCAGCTATGAATGATGATGATGAGAGATATAAAAAATTAACAAAAGACCAAAAGTCTATGTACTGGTGGATATATCTTGATAAGTTTATAGATAAAGATACTTTAAAATCTATGGGGATAAATCCTATTTGGAAGCTACCAAAACCTTACGATGTAGGGATATTGTTTGCCAATGTTCCTGAACTTATCAATGACTACATAAGAGATAATGCAAACAGCGAGGAGCTAAGAAGTAGATTTGTATTTGATATGGCTAGGACTGGTGGATTTATGGATTTTCCATCTGTATTTAAAGGAGCTTTAGAGGTAGGCTTCAACAAAGACTGGAAAGGTGTACCAATAGAAAGTTTAGGTATGCAGTTCCAACCAAAAGAGCTAAGAGCAAAAACCTATACTCCTGAAATATATAAAGAGATGGGAAACAAATACTTAAGCCCTGCACAGATGCACCATCTATCAAATAGCTTTTTAGGACTCTATGGTCGTATGTTAGATGATCTTATGGAAGCATCTCTTTGGGACGAGCAGGAAAAAGGGGAAAGAGCCTTTGCAAAATACAATCCACTAGATTACTTAAGCTCAAGACTTCAAGGGAAAGAGGTAGAGAATAGAACTGTATATGATGAGAAGTTTTATAAACACTATCAAGATATGATAGAGGTTCATGGTGAACTTGGTATTTATAAAAAACAAAAAGATAAAGAGGGATTTGAAAGCTTTAGAAAAAACAAAGAGAAAAGAACTCTCTATTCTTTAAAAAGTTATGGGGATAAAGTGCAAACAAAACTATCAAGCATAAGAAAAGCTATAGCAAATATACAAGAGGGGAAAACACCTGCAAAAACAGCAGTAGCAAAAGAAAAAGAGATCAATAGACTTTTACTACACAAGCAAAAGATACTAGAACAAGCAGTGATCAACATAGAAGATAAACTTTCACGGGGGAAAAAGTAAAGATGGCACACAATTTAGAAACTAGGTTTAGATGTAGAGCATTGTTTGAGGTTATGAATATGACCTTAAGTGATATAAGCAAACAAGAAAGTGTAGGACTATCTACACTTAGTGACTGGAAAAATGATGATCGTGAAGAGTTTGGTGGTATTTGGCTTCAAGGTTGTAAAGCCAAAAATGTAGAGGATACAGCTAAAAAACTCAGAGAAGAGCTTAATGCTACAAGTGTATATGATGAGATGAAAAACAAACTAGCCAAATATGATGGGGTCACAAAAGAGGGAAAACTCTCTCTTGATGGAGTACTTGATCTAGCAAGTGATAATCAACAGCTTCAAGCACAAATAGAAGCTGATGTCACAATGTTAGCAAGTGTACAAGCTGATTGGTTTGACTCTCAACTTTTTAAAAACTCGATGTTAAGCTCAATCGTTTTAAATAATCAAGTGAAAAAAGATGTAACAAAAGTGAAACAATCTGAGATAAAAGCAAGTAGTGAGATACATAAACTAGCAAAAGAAGCACGCTTTGGTAAGACTCCTGACACTGTTATCTTTAATGCAAATGGAGAATACACAAAAGAGGAACTATCTGACTTGAGTGTAGAAGAGATAGAAAAACTATATCTTGCAGAACAACAACGACTACTAAATGAAAATGCTATTGAAGCAAAACCAAAAGCATAACTTGTACCCCAAATTGTACCCCACAAAAATAAGCAATAAAAAAGCCTTAGATAAAATCTCTTAAAAGACTTTAACTAAGGCGTTAGTGATTGGTTGCGGAAGCTGGATTTGAACCAGCGACCTTCGGGTTATGAGCCGTTGAAGCGGTATTGTATGTAATTGTAAATACCTTTATAATGGTATTTGGTTATATATATGGCTTTAATGCTATCCTTTAATTATATATAAATATATATTAGTGTATATTTATACTCATGAACACGACCTAACACGACAATTCCGCCGAGAGTATTATATATGTACTATATAAAAAAGAGTATATCAATAAAGTTAAAACTAATTTGTATGCTAATAAGATTATACTGTTTTTTTTTATGACTTTACCAAACAGTAAAAGAAGTAGGGGGCTTATTGATTTATCTAGCAAAAATGGTTGGGGGAAAAGGATAAGATAGAGTTTGTTGAGGCTAAACTTATTGCTATAAAAAGCAACTTACAGAGGGATATGTATTTGATGATGATGTGTCTCTTGGATAAATATAGCACCAAGTATTTCAGCTTGTTGTGTTAAGAGGAAAATACAAAGAAATCAGTGTGGATTTTATAACAATCATATTAAAGGTTTTCTAGGAAAGAAGAGATTAAAAGATATTCGTTCTATTCACATAAAAGAACTTATCAAAACTGTAGAAAATAAGCCAAGTCCTAGAGGTGGGAAATTAAGCATCAAGAAGTGTTAAACTTGTGGTGGATATTTTGAGTCCAAATTTTTAATGAAGCTATTGATAATCGTAATTGCTAGACTTTAATCCAGTATCTAAAGTTAAAATAAAAATTCCTGCTACTAAAAATAGTATCTAATGCAACACTTGAACTTAAAAGGATTAATCAAGCTATATATGAAGTGTTTGAGAATGATTTATTTTATGGGCTTGTTTCTGTTTGCTATGCAGGGTAGAAGACGAGATGAGATAGTGAGCTTCTTAAAGTGGGAGGATATAGATTTTTGATAACAATATTTATATTCTTAGGAAGACAAAAACAATGAGGAACAAAAAGATATTTTTTTGCCTAATGATATAAAAAGAGATATTGTTGGAGCTTAGAGGTAGAACTTCTGTGTATATTTTTTCAACTCCGAAGAGATAAGCCTATTCAAAATATCAAGAATGGGGTGAATAAAATGAGGCTGCTTTTAGATAATCCAAACTTTGGGCTTCATTATCTTAGAAATGTTAATGTAAGTGCGATGGCTGAACAAGGGTTATATCTTCTATTTGTTTTTCATCTATTATTATTGGTTCTAGAGTTGTTTCGCTCATGTTGTCTATTTTTTCGTTTACTAGCTTTATGAGTTCTTCTTGATCCATATGTGTTGGAATATTAATAGTTGTCATGGGTACATCCTTTTGGCATAAAGATTTCAGTTCTCAAATCATCGATTTCATTAGTAATTTTTATTTCCTCTTCTATTAAACAATCCCTTTTATCTTGAAGCTCTATATATTTTTCGATTAAGGTGTCTTCCAGTATTTGGTTTTTGTTTATAACAACATTTTCTCTTATTATCTTATCTTCTTCAAACTCATAAACATCTACTATAAGTATATTTCTTTCTTTAATATTATGTATTTCTTTCACTCTACATAATATTGATTCACAATTGTTTGTTTCATATGTCGAGTATTTCATCTTATCTACCATTTTATATTCTCCCTTGTTTATAATTTGTAATCAGTTCTTTGTACTCTTTTATCTTATTGAGTTTTTCCGATATATCTATATCTTGATATTTTACCTGCTCTATTTTTTCCTCATAGTGTCTTGCAAACATCAATGAGAGTTGGTCCATAAACTCTTCTTGCGAATATGCTATTATATCATCGTTTAGTTGTAAAAAGCTAAAGTCTCTCGTTTGATTTAAAAACTCCTCAACCTCTTTTTTGCAATATCGAAACAAGTGTTTATATCTGTGTAGTTTTTCTAGTGCATTAAAATCATCTAGTGCTGTAACGATCATGCTAAGTTCGATATTGATATCTGCTGGTATGCCCTGCTCTTGTCTTGATATCTTTTGTGGTTCTTTTATCCCTATCTTTGATGGGCTTATTTGCAACACTTTTGCTAAATATTTCGCATACTCATCTGCTAGTATTTCACTATTGAGAGTATTTAAAAACTCTACACACTCTTTAAGTGCTTTTTCTTTTTCAAAAGGATTTGAGATATCATAGTGAGATACTATGTGATCAAAAATATAGTGCATAAGTTGAGTTCCATTAAGCATAAGAGATATAAGCTCTTTTTGTTTACCATCTTTTACCATATCTGCTGGATCTACTCCCTCATCAAAGATCACGACGCTCCCATCGATGTGGCTTTGCGACAATAGTTTACTTGCTTTGTATGCTGCAACTCTTCCTGCTTTGTCCCCATCGTAACAAAGTAAAACTTTACAGTTCATCTTTTTTATGATAGGTATGTGTTGTTCTGTGAGTGCTGTACCCATTGTAGCAACTGCTGTTTTTATACCTGCTTGGTGCATCATCACAACATCTAGGTATCCCTCTGTGATAACTATAGTGCCTTTTTTATAGATATGCTCTTTTGCCAGGTTGAGTCCATAGAGGTTTCTTGACTTATCAAATAGTCTTGTTTGGATAGAGTTCACATATTTTGCACTGTGTCCTGTAGTGGTCCTACCTCCAAAACCTATAAGTTTATTGGCATGGTTTCTTATAGGGAATGTGATCCTATTTATAAGTCTTGAATATAAGCCACTATCTCCTACAGATACTATCCCTATCTCTTTTGCTTCATCGATGTTTAGAAAGTTTTGTTTGAGATAGTTTATAGTATCTTGTGAACTGTTTGCGAATCCTATCTCAAACTTTTCTATACTCTCTTTGGTTATTCCTCTATTAAAAAGATATTCTAGCTCCTGGTCTTTTAAGTTTTTGA
>JAGYNS010000001.1 GCA_018399655.1 Campylobacterales bacterium | reverse complement strand
AGGGGGGTTCTTATTTTACCAATAAATACAAAGGGGAGAGTGATACCGATTTTGTATTAGAACCAAATAGGCAGTGGGCAAATGAGATTCGAAAAAAATGGATGAAAAAGAATGGAGACAAGGTAGAAATAACCCCTATAGTTATAGGGGGTAAAGAGATATATGAGGATAGAAAATCTGTTACAGTTATTGATAAATCTCAACTTGATAAAAATATAGTATGTGGAGAATATCTTCAAGCGAGTCCAGAAGATCTCATTTTGGCAGTAGATACAGCTAAAGAGGATAAAGATGGCTGGAGAGAAATGAGTAATAAACAGCGAGCAAAAATACTTGCTAAAGCTGCGAATAATGTAAGAAGTAGAAGAGGTGATTTAATCGGTGTTGCAGCAGCTGAGGTTGGGAAAGTTTTTACAGAAACCGATGTAGAGGTGAGTGAAGCGATCGATTTTATTGAGTTTTATTCCCATAGTGCAACTTATTTTGAGGAGTATCAAAATATGAAGTTTAAGCCAAGAGGGGTAGGGGTGGTTGTTCCCCCATGGAACTTCCCGATTGCTATCCCTTTAGGAGGGGTTGCATCAACATTAGCAAGTGGGAACAGTTGTATTATAAAACCAGCAAGTGTGGCGGCTTTATGTACTTATGAATTTTGTAAATGCTTTTGGGATGCAGGGGTGAGTAAAAACACCTTGCAATTTGCCCCTTGTAGTGGAAGTGTTGCTGGTGAATATCTTATAAAAGATCAAGGGGTAGATTTTGTTATTTTAACAGGTGGAGAGGATACCGCATATAGTATGCTTAACTCCCGCTCAGATCTATTTTTAACCGCCGAAACAGGTGGAAAAGATGCTACAATAGTGACCGCTATGGCAGATAGAGACCAAGCGATAAAAAATGTTATCCATTCCGCTTTTTCAAATAGTGGACAAAAATGTTCAGCAACTTCATTGTTAATACTAGAAAAAGAGGTGTATGAGGATAAATCATTTCAAGAAGCCTTAGTGGATGCAGCAAAAAGTTTGCATGTGGGATCTGTTTGGGATTTTGATAATAAAATAGGGACACTAGCAACGCAACCAACAGGGGATTTAAAAAGTGCTATTGAAAGTTTGCAAGAGGGGGAGTACTGGGCATTGGAGCCTGAATTTGTTGATGGCAATCCGTATATACTCAAACCAGCGATAAGATGGGGTGTAAAAGATGGAAATTTTTGTCATATGACAGAACTTTTTGGACCCGTATTATCAGTGATGTGTGCCGAAAATCTCTCCCATGCGATAGAGCTAGTGAATAAAACTGGATATGGGCTTACTTCAGGTATTGAATCTTTGGATATTAGAGAGGTTGAGATATGGAAAGAGTCTATTCAAGCTGGAAATCTTTATATAAATAGAGGAACAACTGGTGCTATAGTGCTTCGACAACCTTTTGGTGGAATGGGAAAATCTGCTATAGGAGCAGGAAGAAAAGTAGGAACCTATAATTATATCACCCAATTTGTAGAGTTTCAAGAAACACAGTATCCACTAGTGGATGAAAAGAGACGATCCCCTTATATCTCATTGGTTAAAAAATTGCAACAATATCAGGTAGAAGAAAAAGAGATAGAAAAACTTCAATATGCCGTAAACTCTTATTTAGAAAACTATGAAAATGAGTTCTCTTTGGAAAAAGATCATTTTAGATTACGAGGAGAGGATAATATTTTTCGATATATCCCTCTGGATAAAGTAGTGATACGAGTAAGTGATGATGATGGTGTTTTTGAGGTATTGAGTCGAATTTTTGCTGCAAAAATTTCTCAAGTGACTATTTGTGTGAGTGTCGATAAAAATGAGTCTCTATATTATTTAATACAACAGCTTCAAGAGGAATTATTTGAGGATAAAGATACTTTAGTGAAACAAACCGATGAGGTGTTTTCACAAGAGTTAGCAAACTATGAGAGAGTTATTTATAGTGATACCAAAAAAGTACCAAAAATAGTTTTCCAACAAAGTGCCAAAAGTGCTATTTTTATTACTCGAATGAAACCTATGATGGAAGGAAGAATTGAGTTGCTGAATTATTTTAAAGAGCAAGCTATCTCCCACTCTTACCATCGATATGGAAACTTAGGGATTAGAGGGATATAAAATACTTCATGGAAGAAGTAGGAAGTTTTGTTGTGTGTTTTTAATGATAATTTTGTATAATCACACAGAGATTTAATTTTTTAGGAGAATAGTATGTATATGGAATATGCTATAAATATAGCTGTAGCGATCGCTATTTTTATTGTAGGGAAAATAGCAGCGAAGTGGTTTACAAAATTTATCATCAAAGCTTTAGAAAAATCAAATAATGTCGATGAGACATTGACAAAATTTTTATCAAGTGTATTGTATGGAATAATGATAGTTGTTGTAGCACTTGCCGCTTTATCGCAAGCAGGTGTACAAACCACTTCTTTTATAGCTATTCTTGGTGCAGTTGGTTTAGCTATTGGTTTAGCATTTAAAGATACTTTATCTAATATTAGTGCTGGAGTTATGTTGATGATATTCCGTCCTATTAAAGTAGGTGAATATGTAGAAGCAGGAGGAACTGCTGGGACGATTGAGGAGATCAATATTTTTAATACCATACTAAAAACTCCTGATAACAAAATGATCATCGTAGCAAATGCAAATGTGATAGGGAGCAATATTATTAACTACTCAAGAAAAGAGACAAGACGGGTTGATATCACATTTGGTATTGGATACGATGATGATCTCAAAAAAGCAAAAGTGCTTTTGGAGAATATTTTATCTGAAGATGAGAGAATTCTTATGGATCCAAAACCTTTTGTAGCTGTAAGTGAGTTGGCTGATAATAGTGTAAATTTTGTAACAAGAAGCTGGGTAAAATCTGGGGATTACTGGGGAGTATATTTTGATACAATAGAGAAAGTGAAGTTAGCATTTGATGAAAATGGTATCTCAATCCCTTACCCACAAATGGATATACATACAAAAAGTGAATAGAAAAAAAGTAATAGTAGGTCTTAGTGGAGGGGTTGATAGCTCTATAAGTGCATATTTGCTTCAAAAAGAGGGGTATGATGTAGAGGGTATATATATGAAACTCCATGAAACCGTACCTGGGTATCATGAAAAAAATATTGCCAATGTAAAAACGGTATGTGAGTTTTTAAATATCCCTTACCATATACTAGATTTAAGTGAACAATTCCAAAGTGAGATTTATGAGTACTTTGTCCAAAGTTACATCGATGGGATCACTCCAAATCCATGTGTAAAGTGTAACAATACAATAAAATTTGGGAAACTCTATCAAAAAGCAAAAGAGCTTGGAGCTGATTTTTTAGCTACAGGACACTATGCAAAAACTGATGGCAAATATATCTACCAAGCAGATGATATTTCAAAAGATCAAAGCTACTTTTTAGCTCAAGTAAAGCAAGATATTCTGCCTTATATCCTTTTCCCTATGGAAAAGTATAAAAAAGAGGATATTAAAAAAATAGCATCATCAATTCCTGCTTTAGAAAAGCTTGCAACCCAAAAAGAGTCTCAAGAGATCTGTTTTGTTGATACAGTCTATACAGATATTTTAAATAAACACACCACTATTGATCTCCCTGGAAAAACACTTGATACTGATGGAAATGAGATAGGACATCATAAGGGATACATGCATTATACCATTGGGAAAAGGAGAGGTTTTTATGTGCATGGGGCACATGAACCTCACTTTGTTCTGGATATTAATAAGCAAAATAATACTATTACAGTTGGGAAAAAAGAGCAATTGGGGATTGATGAGATTATTTGTAATGAACTCAATATGTATATAAGTGAAAAATCATTTCGATCTGAAGTAAAAGTTCGGTTTCGTGCCCAACCTGTAAAGTGTGATGTGGTGATTGAAAATAATTTATGTGAAATTTTATTAGATGAACCAATATATGGAGTTGCCCCAGGACAAGTGGCTGTATTTTATGATAATAATAAAGTGATAGGTTCAGGGTTTATCTTGGATAGATTTCAAAAAAAGGAAAAGTAAAAGTGGAAGAAGCGGTTAAAAAGATTTTAGAGCATATAGGTGAAAACACAAATAGAGAAGGATTATTAGACACACCTAAACGGGTAAAAAAAGCTTGGGAGTATATGTGTGGAGGATATAACCAAGATCCAAAACAGATTATTCAAAAAGCACTTTTTACAAGTAGCAATGATGAGATGGTAGTGGTAAAAGATATCGAGTTTTACTCTATGTGTGAACATCATATGCTCCCTATTATAGGAAAAGCTCATGTGGCATATATCCCTGATGGGAAAGTTGTAGGGCTTAGTAAAATTCCTAGAGTAGTAGATCTATTTGCAAGAAGATTGCAAATACAAGAACAATTAACAGAGCAAATCTGTGATGCTATTAATGAAAATCTTAAACCAAAAGGGGTAGCTGTAGTAATAGATGCACGCCATATGTGTATGGAGATGCGTGGAGTTGAGAAGATCTGCTCCTCAACAGTAACTTCAGCTCTTCGAGGACTATTTAAAAAGGAAAAGAAAACTAAAGATGAATTTATGACTATAATCTCATCTTCTTTTCAAAAACACTAATTGTTTCCTTTTAATAAGGAAGCAAATTTCATAAAAAATCAGATAAACCACCATTATTCTTGACATTTATTTAAAAAAAAGCTATTATTCGCGTCCATAATTTGGTTAGAAGTGATGATCCACTAAGAGTGTTTCAAAGCTCTAATGAGTTCTTTAAAGGAAAAAAATGGAAAAGATAAGATTAAAACTAAAAGCATACGATCACAGAGTTTTAGATCGTTCAGTTGCTTCTATTATTGAAGCTGTAAAAAGAACAGGTGCTGAATTGATAGGTCCAATTCCTATGCCTACAAAAATCAGAAAGTATACTGTTGTGAAATCACCACATGTTAACAAAGACGCAAGAGAGCAGTTTGAAATAAGAGTTCATAGTCGAATGATTGATATAGTATCAGCAACGCCTGACACTGTAGATTCGCTTATGAAGCTTGATTTGGCTCCTGAGGTTGATGTTGAAGTTAGATCAATGGGTCAAGAGTAAGGAGTAAAGAATGGAATTTATCGTTGAAAAGATCGGTATGAGTAGAACTGTCACTGTTCCTTCTACACCAGTTACACTTGTAAAAGTTGTTGATACTAAAGTGTGTGAAGTGAAAGATGGAGTAGCAGTAGTTGCTTATAGCAATGGAAAAAAATTAAATAAAGCGGTTGAAGGTCAACAAAAAAAGTATGATCTTTCAAAAGAGTTTAATCGATTTGCTACACTAAAAGTTGCTAACACTGAAGCAGGAGAGCTTGATGTGTCAGTTTTAGCTGAAGGGATAAAAGTTAAAACAACTTTTAAAACTAAAGGTAGAGGTTTTAGTGGAGCAGTGAAAAGACATGGTTTTGCTGGTGGACGAGCAAGTCATGGTCACAGAATGGGACGAAGAACAGGTTCTATTGGTATGTGTGAATGGCCTGGACGGGTTATGCCAGGACAAAAAATGCCAGGTCATTATGGAAATGTAAATGTAACACATAAAAATGATGTTGTTTCATTTGATCCACAAACTGGTATTTTAGTACTTAAAGGTTCAGTTGCAGGTGCAAATGGAACTTTAGGAAAAGTAAGGATAGCATAATGGGTAAATTAGTTGTATTAAATGACAGTTATGAAAACTCTAGTCAGATGGAACTAGGTGAAAAATTTGAGGGGATTAACGCTCACAATTTACACCTATATGTAAAATCTTATTTAGCTGGAGTAAGAGCAAATACGGCACGAGTAAAAAATAGAAGCGAAGTACGAGGTGGTGGTAAAAAACCAAAAGCTCAAAAAGGTTCTGGTGGTGCTAGATATGGTTCTAAAAGATCACCTTTGTTTGTAGGTGGTGGACAAATTTTTGGACCAACAAAAAGAAACTACAATCAAAAAATAAATAAAAAACAAAAAGAGTTAGCACTGCGATATGCATTGAATGCTCAAGCTGAGAGAAATGCTGTTTTTGTTGTTGATTCAGTGAAAGTTGAGTCTGGTAAGACAAAAGATGCGATTGCTATTTTAGCAAAGCTTGATAAAAGAGATACACTTGTTGTAGTGGAAAATTTTGATGAGAAAACTTATTTAGCTTTTAGAAACATCAAAAACTGTTATGTGATTGAAAAATCAGAATTAAATGCATATTTAGTAGCTGCGTATCATTCAATATTGATTGAAAAAGCAGTGATAGATAGCTTAGTATAAGAGGTATAAAAATGGCAGATATTACTGATATCAAATCAATTGTTTATACAGAAAAAACTATTGACCTTCAAGAAAGTGGTGTTATTGTTGTTCAAACAAGCACTAGAATGACAAAAAATAGTTTAAAAGAGGTTTTTAAAGAGTATTTTGGAGTAACTCCAACAAAAGTTAACTCTTTAAGACAAAGTGGTAAAGTGAAAAGATTTAGAGGAAGAGTGGGAACTCGACCTGATTTTAAAAAGTTTTATGTAACATTACCAGAGGGCGCTGAAATAGCGAACCTTTCAGCGTAGGGAGATAAGATATGGCAATTAAAAAATTTAGACCAATTACACCTGCAAGAAGATTTATGTCTGTTATGGATACAAGTGATATCACTTCAAAAGCAACCGTTAAATCTCTTTTAACAAGAGTAAAAGCAACTGCTGGACGAAATAATCATGGTAGAATCACTTCTAGACATAAAGAAGCAGGAGCGAAAAAACTATATAGAATTATTGATTTTAAAAGAGACAAGTTAAATGTTCCTGGAAAAATTGCAACAGTTGAATATGATCCATATAGAAACTGTAGAATCTGTTTAGTACATTATGCTGATGGTGAAAAAAGATATATTATTCAACCAAGCGGATTGAAAGTTGGAGACACAGTTGAAGCTGCTGAATCTGGACTTGATATTATCCCTGGTAATGCGATGAAACTATCTTCAATTCCAGTAGGTACTATGGTTCATAACATCGAACTTAAACCTGGAAAAGGTGGACAAATAGCACGATCTGCTGGTGGATATGCACAAGTTATGGGTCGAGAAGGAAAATATATTATTCTTAGACTTCCAAGTGGAGAGATGAGAAAAATTTTGAGTACTTGTATGGCTACAATTGGTATTGTTGGAAATGAAGATTTTATCAATATGGTTGTTGGAAAAGCTGGTCGAACGCGACATCTGGGTATTAGACCTCAAACACGAGGTAGTGCTATGAACCCAATCGATCACCCACATGGTGGAGGGGAAGGTAAAACTAACTCTGGAAGACATCCTGTTACTCCATGGGGTATGCCAACTAAAGGTTATAAAACTAGAAAGAAAAAAGCTAGTGATAAACTAATCATTTCAAAAAGAAAGAAGTAGGGGTTAAGAATGGCAAGAAGTGTTAAAAAGGGACCATTTGTTGATGCTCACTTAGCGAAAAAAGTAACAAAAGCTATAGAGAGTGGAGATAAAAAACCAATTAAAACTTGGTCAAGAAGAAGTATGGTTTTACCTGATATGATTGGACTTACATTTAATGTACACAATGGAAGAAACTTTGTTCCTGTACAGATAACTGAAAACCATATTGGGTATAAATTAGGTGAATTTGCACCAACAAGAACTTTTAAGGGGCATAAAGGCTCTGTACAAAGAAAGGTTGGATAATGGGAAAAGCTACATTAAAATTTATTAGATTGTCTCCAATCAAAGCAAGATTGATAGCAAGAGAAGTGCAAGGGATGAATGCGGAAGTTGCAATTGCATCTTTAGAGTTTACTCCAAACAAAGCTGCAGGAATTATTTCTAAAGTTATCGCTTCGGCAGTTGCAAATTCAGGTTTAGAGCCAGAAGAAGCGATTGTTTCAAGCTGTAGAGTAGATAAAGGTCCAGTTTTAAAGAGATTTACTCCAAGAGCACGAGGTAGTGCGTCTCCAAAACATAAACCAACGGCACACATCTATGTAGAAGTTAATGCAATCGAAGGAGACAAGTAATGGGTCAAAAAGTTAATCCAATTGGACTAAGATTAGGGATCAACAAAAACTGGGAAAGCAGATGGTTCCCAAATGTTTCAACTATGCCTGCAAATGTTGCAGAAGATTATAAAATAAGAAAGTTTGTGAAAAAAGAGCTATATTATGCTGGAGTTGCACAAACTATTATTGAAAGAACAACAAAAAAAGTAAGAGTTACTATCGTTGCAGCTAGACCTGGTATTATTATTGGGAAAAAAGGTGCAGATGTAGAAAAGTTAAAAGAAAACCTTAAAAAACTTGTTGGAAAAGATATTGCTGTTAATATTAAAGAGGAGAGAAAACCTTTCCTTTCTGCACAATTAGCTGCTGAAAATATTGGTCAACAACTAGAGCGAAGGGTTGCATTTAGAAGAGCGATGAAAAGAGTGATGCAAAATGCAGTAAAAGCTGGAGCAAAAGGTATTAAAGTATCTGTATCAGGAAGACTTGGTGGAGCTGAGATGGCAAGAACTGAGTGGTACTTAGAAGGAAGAGTTCCTTTACATACATTACGAGCTAGAATCGATTATGGTTTTGCTGAGGGTCATACTACATATGGAAACATAGGTATTAAAGTTTGGATATTCAAAGGGGAAGTACTTGCAAAAGGGATTCCTGTTGAAAAAACTGAGGATGACAAAAGACCTAAGAGAAAAAGAGCTCCTAAAAAGAGAGGTGAATAATCATGTTAATGCCTAAAAGAACAAAATATAGAAAGCAAATGAAAGGTCGAAATAGAGGAAAGTCTCATAGAGCTAATAGTTTAGCATATGGTGAGTTTGGTCTTAAAGCCTTAGAGCATAGTAGAATTGATGCAAGACAAATCGAAGCATCAAGAATTGCAATGACAAGAAAGATGAACAGAGCTGGAAAAGTATGGATTATGGTTTTCCCACATAAGCCTCTTACAAAACGACCACTAGAAGTGAGAATGGGTAAGGGTAAAGGTCCTATTGAAAAATATGTTATGAATATTAAGCCAGGAAAAATATGTTTTGAAGTTGCAGGTGTATCTGAAGAGCTTGCAAGAGAGGCTCTTATCTTGGCACAAAGCAAACTTCCTTTCAAAACAAAAATAGTATCAAAAGAGGTTGAGCATGAATTATTCTGATTTGAGCGGAAAAAATGTAACTGAACTAAATGAGTTATTAAAAGAGAAAAAGGTGCTATTGTTTGAATTAAAATTAAAATTAAAAACAATGCAATTAACAAACACAAGTGAATTAAGAGCTGTAAAAAAAGATATCGCTAGAATCAAAACAGCGATCAATGCAGCTTAAGAGCAAGGGTTAGATGATGAACAAGCACAAAAGAGAAATTCAAGGTGTAGTTGTAAAAAAAGCTGGAGACAAAACAGCTTCAGTATTGGTTACTAGAAATGTTTTACACCCAAAATATCACAAAACTGTAAAAAGATTTAAAAAATACCTTATCCATGATGAGAAAAACGAGTTAGGACTTGGTGATACAGTAGTAGCTACTGAGTGTAGACCACTTTCTAAAACAAAATCTTTTCGATTAAAAAGAGTTGTTTCTAAAGGGGTGATCGTATGATACAAAGTTTTTCAAGACTAAATGTAGCAGATAACACTGGTGCAAAAGAGATTATGTGTATTAAAGTTTTAGGTGGATCTAAAAGAAGATATGCAACGGTTGGTGATGTGATCGTAGCTTCAGTTAAAAAAGCTCTACCTGTTGGAAAAGTAAAAAGAGGGGCTGTTGTAAAGGCTGTTATTGTACGGACTCATAAAGAGGTTCAAAGAGAAAATGGATCTTTGATTCGATTTGATGACAATGCTGCAGTTATCCTTACTGAAAAAGGTGAGCCTATAGGGACAAGAATTTTTGGACCAGTTGCAAGAGAAGTGCGATATGCTGGATTTATGAAAATTGTTTCACTTGCTCCGGAGGTATTATAATGGCTGTAAAAATGAAAATCAAAAAAGGTGACACTGTAAAAATTATTGCAGGTGATGATAAAGGGAAAACAGGAGAGGTTTTAGCAGTAATGCCAAAAACAGGAAAAGTTTTAGTAAAAGATTGTAAATTGGCAAAAAAAACAGTAAAACCATCAGAGCAACATAAAGATGGTGGGTTTATCAATAAAGAGATGCCAATCGATATCTCTAATGTAGCAAAAGTAGAGGAGTAGAACATGGCAGCAAGATTATATGAAAAATATAAAAGTGAAATCGCTCCAGTATTGCAAAGTGAGTTCTCAGGGAACAAAATGCTTACTCCTAAAGTTGAGAAAGTAACTATCTCTGTTGGAACTGGTTTTGCTATGAAAGATAGTAAGTTGATTCAAAATATTAGTGATACTATCTCTTTAATTGCTGGACAAAAAGCGGTAACAATTATCTCAAATAAATCAGTAGCTGGATTTAAAGTAAGAGAGGGGATGCCTGTAGGAGTAAAAGTAACTCTTAGAGGAAGCAGAATGTATGAATTTTTAGATAAACTTGTATCAATTGCACTTCCACGGGTGAAAGACTTTAGAGGTCTTAATAGAAATGGATTTGATGGTGCAGGAAATTTCAACTTTGGTTTAGATGAGCAGTTGATGTTCCCAGAGGTTGAATTTGACAATATTATTCAAACACACGGTATGAATATCTCTATTACAACTTCAACTACAAAAGATGAAGAGTCTTATAGGCTTTTAGAGCTTATGGGTGTACCATTTACGAAAGGGAGAGCAGCATAATGGCAAAGAAGTCAATGATCGCAAAAACAAAAAGAACGCCTAAGTTCTCAAGTAGAGCATATACAAGATGTTCAGTATGTGGTAGACCAAAGTCAGTATACAGAGATTTTGGTTTATGTAGAATATGTTTAAGAAAAATGGCTAATGAAGGTTTAATACCTGGTATTAGAAAATCTAGCTGGTAAAAAAAGGAAAAGCCCATGATGAATGATTTAATCGCAGACGCTTTGACTAGAATTAGAAATGCTGCAATGAGAAAGTTAGAAACAACTACTCTTGTTCACTCTAATACTGTGGAAGCTGTTTGCAATGTTTTAAAGCAAAAAGAGTATATAGAAGAGTTTAAAGTTGTTGATACAGACCCTAAAAAGAAAACTATTAATATTACATTAAAATATGATGACAATGACAATAGTGTTATCAGTGAGATCAAAAAGATTTCAAAACCTGGAAGAAGAGTTTATAAAAACGCAACTGAACTTAAAAGTTTTAAAAATGGATACGGAACAATTATAGTTTCTACTAACAAAGGTGTTATTGCTAATGATGAAGCATATAAAGCCAATGTTGGTGGTGAAGCTCTTTGTTCTGTATGGTAAGGAGTTGTAGATGTCAAGAGTTGGAAAAAAACCTATTAGTATCCCAAAGGGGATAGAAGTAACTGAAAACAACGGTGTTGTGACAGTGAAAAAAGGAAATAAAGCTATTGATGTAGATACTCACAATCGTGTGGGTGTTGAGCTTAGTGATGGAGTTGTTACTTTTTTACTTAAAGGTGAAGAGTCACAAGATAGAGCTTACTGGGGAACTTACCGAGCTTTAACGAACAATGCTATTGTAGGTCTTAATGAAGGATTTACTAAATCTTTAGAGATTAATGGTGTTGGTTATAGAGCAGCAGTAAAAGGGAAAGTTCTTGAGTTACAACTAGGCTTCTCACATCCTATCAATTTTGATATTCCAGAAAATATTGAGATCGGTGTTGATAAAAATATTATCACCATAAAAGGAAGTGACAAGCAAGAAGTTGGTCAAGTTGCAGCAAAAATTAGAGGTTTCAGACCGCCAGAGCCATACAAAGGTAAAGGTGTGAAGTATACTGACGAGCATATCGTTAGAAAAGCTGGTAAGACAGCGAAGTAATAAGGTGTTGAATTATGAGTAGAGCGAAAGATTTATTAAAAAGAGATGCTTTAAGATTACGACGAAAAAGAAGAGTAAGAGGGAAGCTTAGTGGTACTGAGCAAAAACCAAGACTTACTGTCTTTAAATCGAATAAATACTTTTATGCACAAGCTATCGATGATATTGCTGGAAAAACTCTAGCTGCTGTTGATAGTAGAGCAATGAAGTTATCTGTAAGCAAAGATAATGTTGTAAAAGTAGCAGCTGCATTAGCTGAAACTTTAAAATCTAAAAATATCGAAACTGTTGTTTATGATAAAAATGGATACCTTTATCACGGTGTGGTTGCAAGTTTTGCACAATCACTTAGAGATAACGGTATAAAACTATAAGGGGCAATGATGGCTGTTGAAGTAAATAGAGACGATTTCGAAGAAGCTATCGTTAAGATAGGAAGAGTTACAAAAGTTGCAAAAGGTGGTAGAAGATTTAGATTTACTGCTTTAGTAGTTGTTGGTGATAAAAATGGAACAGTAGGGTTTGGAACAGGAAAAGCAAAAGAGGTTCCAGATGCAATTAAAAAAGCACTTGATGATGCATTTAAATCACTTATTAAAGTAAAATTACACGGTACTACGATCAATCACGATATTGAGCATAAGTACAATTCAAGTAAAATTTTACTCAAACCTGCATCTGAAGGTACAGGGCTTATTGCAGGGGGTGCTGCAAGACCAGTTCTAGAATTATCTGGTATTACAGATATCATTGCAAAGTCTTTAGGATCAAACAATCCTAACAACCTTGTACAAGCTACAATTGAAGCACTAGCTAGAATAAAAGGATAGATTATGTCAATTTTACAAGATTTAAAACCAGCAGATGGTAGTACACAAAATAGAAAAAGAGTAGGACGAGGACAAGGTTCTGGTATGGGTAAAACCTCTACTCGAGGACATAAAGGTCAAAAAGCTAGATCTGGATATAAAATAAAAAGACACTTTGAGGGTGGGCAAATGCCACTTCAAAAAAGAGTTCCAAAAATTGGATTTCACTCAAGAGTTATTAAACCTTACTCAATCAATGTTGATAAAGTAAAAAAAGTAGCAAATCTTGATGAGATAACAGTAGCATCTATTCGAACTGTTTATAAATTATCAAAAGATGTAAAAAAAGTAAAACTTATTGGTTCTACGGTTAAAGATGTTGCATCGAAGATAAAAGATGAAAATGTAACAACAACTGGTAAGTAACTCTTATGAATAAAGATTTATTAAATAAAATTTTAATTACATTAGGTTTTATTTTAATATTCAGAATACTGGCGTATGTGCCAGTACCTGGTGTTGACTTAACTGTTGTAAAAGAGTTTTTTGACACAAATTCAAACAATGCACTTGGTCTTGTGAATATGTTCAGTGGAAATGCTGTTGAAAGATTAAGTATTATCTCCTTAGGTATCATGCCTTATATTACTGCTTCAATTATTATGGAACTTCTTGCTGCTACATTTCCAGCTCTTGGAAAAATGAAAAAAGAGCGAGATGGTATGCAAAAATATATGCAGATCATTCGGTATGCAACTATTGGTATTACATTTGTTCAGGCAATTGGAGTCTCTATGGGGCTTAATTCACTTACAGGACAAAATGGACAAAGTGCTATAATGATTGATCTTGATACCTTTATAATGGTTGCTACTGTTTCTATGGTAGCAGGTACAGTTATGTTGATGTGGATAGGTGAACAGATTACCCAAAGAGGGATAGGAAATGGTATTTCACTTATTATCTTTGCAGGTATTGTTTCAGCGATCCCTAGTGCAATTGGTGGTACAGTTGATCTAGTAAATAGTGGTCAAATGAGCTTTTTAGTTGTAATTGCAATATTAATAGTAATCTTACTTACCGTTGGAATTATTATCTATATAGAGTTAGCGGAACGAAGAGTCCCGGTTTCATATAGTAGAAAAGTAGTAATGCAAAACCAAAATAAAAAGATTATGAACTATATCCCGATCAAAGTAAACTTAAGTGGGGTAATTCCAGTTATTTTTGCAAGTGCTATATTGATGTTTCCTGCAACTATTTTGCAAGGTACCCAAAATGAAACACTGATGCTGATTTCTGATTATTTAAATCCTAATAGTTATACCTACAATATATTTACTTTTCTTTTTGTTGTTTTCTTTGCATATTTTTATGCATCGATCACTTTTAATGCAAAAGATATCGCAGATAATTTAAAAAGACAAGGTGGATTTATTCCAGGGATTCGTCCAGGGACAGGTACAAGTGAATTTTTAAATGATGTAGCAAGCAAATTGACATTTTTTGGATCAATATATTTAGGACTTGTAGCAACGGTTCCTTGGCTTATAGTAAAAGCTATGGGTGTACCATTCTTCTTTGGAGGAACGGCGGTACTGATTGTTGTCCAAGTTGCTATTGATACCATGAGAAAAATTGAAGCACAACAATATCAAAATAAATATAACACACTTAGTGCTACAGGGTTTTAGGCGTTATGGCTATACCATTACGAAAACCTGCAGAGATAGAAAAACTTCGCACAGCAGGTCAAGCTGTGGCGAAAACCTTACAATATCTTCAAAATAATGTACAACCAGGAATGAGCCTTTTGCAGATTGATACAATGGGGGAAAAGTTCTTAAGAGAATTAGGAGCTAGACCTTCATTTAAAGGGCTTTATGGCTTTCCTAATGCTGTATGTACCTCACTTAATGAAGTGATTATTCATGGTGTTCCTACAAATACTATTATTCAAGAGGGTGATATCCTAGGACTTGATATAGGAAGTGAAATTGATGGATGGTATGGTGATGCGGCTATTACTATGCCTATTGGTAAAATTTCCAAAGAAGATGAAGATCTTATTGCTTGTAGTAAAGATGCATTATTTTATGCAATTGATATAATTAAGCAAGGGATGCGATTCAAAGAGCTTAGTCTTGCTCTTGAAAATTTTATTACCGATAGGGGATATGTACCACTTATCAATTTTTGTGGTCATGGTATTGGAAGAGCTGCTCATTGTGATCCAGAAGTTCCTAATTATCTTGATGCACCAAGTGCAAAGCAAGGTCCCAAAATAAAAAATGGGATGGTGTTTTGTATTGAGCCTATGGTTTGCCAAAAGGATGAAGAACCAGTAGTGGATAGTGAAGATAAATGGTCAGTTCGAAGTAGCGATGGATTACGCACTAGTCATTATGAACATCAAATTGCAGTAGTAGATGGTAAAGCTACCATACTCACGCAATTATAATAAAACAAGGGGAAATATATTATGGCAAAAGATGATGTCATTGTTGTAGATGGTAAGGTTGTTGAAGTTTTACCGAATGCAACATTTAGAGTTGAGTTGGATAATGGTCATATAGTTTTATGTCATATCTCAGGGAAAATGCGAATGCATTATATTAAAATACTACTAGGTGATAGAGTGACTGTAGAGATCACTCCATACTCCTTAGACAAAGGTAGAATAACACATAGATATAAATAGTTTTAGTCTTTAAAACTATTTATACTTACGACACTTTTTGTTGTTCTTTATCTATTCTATCTTCAATTTTCTTTTTCTGATCAATCAAAAACATAATATTTTCTTTTAGAGCTGTTTTATGCTCATACGATTCAATAATAAACTCATACAATTTTGGACGGTTTTGTTTCCAATTGTGTAGAGTTGTCTTATTTACCTCTAAATCATTCTCTAATTTCCTTAAACTAGGACCCTTTTTTACATTTGGTGCAGTCATCACTCTTCCTTCAAAAGTCATATTGAGTTCAAATTGTACCAAATGTTGGAACAAATGTCAAGATAAATTATTACAAATGTTCCAAATAATGGAACAAAAGAGTATAAAAGTATTATTTTTGTACAATAAATTATGATATTAGAAAATGATAAACAGCATCTACTTCATACTTTAAAGGTATATAAAACATTTGGAGTGGAATATATTGAAGAGTTTGAATATAAAAATTTATATAAGCAATATAATAATACAAAGCTTCCTAATACACTCAAAGAGCTTAATGAGATGATTGAACACTGTTCTTTGTGTGAGCTTTCTAAATTAACAGACAAAAAGGTTATAGGAAGTGGTAATCCATCAAGTAAGATATATATGATAGATGAACTTTATCAAAGTAAAAATCAAAATTTGTCCAATTTGATGGAAAAAATATTAGAGGTTTTAGGAGTTCATTTTCAAGAGATTTATAGAACAAATATTATAAAATGTTCTGTTGATTATACTTTGAGACAAAAGGAACAATATTGCGAAAGTTGCAAAGATTTTATCTATAAGCAACTAGAGATTCAAAAACCAGATATAATTATTACATTTGGAAAAAGTTGGCAATATTTTTTAAATATAGCTCAAAATGAGACAATAAATTATGGATCACAATATCAATACAAAAGTAGTATTTTATTTCCTTTTTATGACTTAGAGTTTTTATATAAAAATCCTTCCTATCATGATGAGATGATCCAAACAATTAACAAAATAAAAAGGTATATATAGTGAGTAAAAACATTTTTTTTCTAGTATTTTTAATTTTTCTTTTTATAGGATGTGCTCCTAAAGATCAAGGGTATGTAACAGTGATAGAAGATCCTGTTGAAAAAACAACGGCACATGGTAAAAACTTACCAATTGAAGAGAAAAAAATTCAAGAGATTAAAGCAATAGCACCACCTGTAATTGATCAAAGTGATGGGATAGCAACTTTTGAAGTTGAAAAGAAAGATTATATTGCAATAGTATACCCATCTTCAGAAATAAATAGATATGCCCTAGAAGCTATCAATACTATAAATGGATATCTCCTACAGTCACACTCTATGACACCATATCATATTGAGACTTTTGATATACAAAGACAGACAAAGCAAAGCATTACCACTGTTTTAAAAACTATTACTCAAAATGAGATTAGTAATGTGATTCTTATGATCACAAAAGATCATTTGGATACCTTAAAGGATATAGAACTTCCATCTGATATAAAAATAGTTCTACCACTTATTAATAAAGATGAAATTATTTATGATAAGCATCTTCAAAAAGTCAATTTACTTTTTACTGGGATAAGTTATCAGCAGCAGTTTTCAAAGCTTGTAGAATATGCAAGGGGTAATAAAATTGTTGAGTTTTATGATAACTCCACTATAGGAGCTACTTTACACAACTTCTTAGCTTCACATAAAGTCTCTTATAGCAGACAAATAGATGATAATAATGGATGGTATAAAAAAATCGTATCAGATCTACAGTGGAGACTTGATGGTTCCGTATTGATATTAAATACCCCAATAGTGAAAAGCTCTATGCTCCTTTCAGCTCTTACAGCAGAAGAGATCAATCCTAAATATGTACTTTCAACACAACTCAATTTTACCCCGCTAATATTCTCTTTAACCCAAAAAGAGGATATAGACAATGTAATAATAGCAAGCTCCATATCGAATTTATCTCAACAATATAAAGGGTATAGTGAACTTTTAGGGAACAATATCTCTTATAATTGGGTCAATTATAGTAGTATGATAGCTGTAGAGTATCTTGTATCAAACAATATCGATAGATTTGCCCCTTTGAAAATTGTTGACAACCAAGTGGTATATCCCGTGAAACTTTATCAAGTCAAAAGAGGCTCTTTTGAGTTGATAAATTTTTAGATTTTATCTAAAATCTGAGTTAGATCTTTTGTATCAATAATAATATTGGCTTCTTTTTTTAAAATATCTTTTGCACAAAATGCTATTCTTGTATTGGCAAATTTGAACATACTTCGATCATTGGCACCATCTCCAACTACAATAGTATCTGTTCTATGAACTCCCAAAAGTCTTTGAAGTCTTTGGATCATCTCCCCTTTTGAAAAGTCAAACATCATCTCTCCACCAACTAGCCCTGTAAGTTTGCCATTTTTATGGTGTAGAATATTTGAAAAGTCAGCATCAAGTCCAAGCTTCTCTTTTGCAGGTTCAGTTCCTACTCGAAAACCACCACTAAAACAAACTGTTTTATACCCCTTAGCTTGAAGTGCTTTGATTGTTTCATAAGCCCCTGGCATCAAAGGAAGATCTTTTCCTATTTTAACTACTTTTTCGTACTCCAGCCCTTTAAGGAGGTTTACTCTTGTGATTAAACTCTCATAAAAATCAAGTTTCCCTTGCATCGCTTGTTCTGTTATATTTGCTACTTGCTCTTCAATCCCAAGCTCCGCTGCAAAAAAATCAATAGTCTCCCCATCCATAAGGGTAGAGTCAAAGTCAAATACTGCTAATTTCATAAAATTTAATTCCTAGTAAAAATTTGGTACAATATCATCATTATATCAAATAGAGTATAAAATAAACAAAAAAGGTTCCATTTTAGATGTTTCAACAACTTATAGAAAAATTACAAACAGATAGATATATCACACTAGAAACTACTCCATCTCATGAACCAACTATCGATGGGATTATTGAAAAGTTAGAAAAATACAATTTAGCTCAAAGGGTAGATGGATTTAGTACCACAGATAATCCCCTAGCAAAATTAAAATATAATGCAATGTTTGCAAGTTTAAAATTGCAAGAGAGATTTAAAAAGCCAGTTATAGCGACCATAAGTATGAGAGATCGCAATAAAATCGCCCTTCAAAGTGATCTTTTAGGAGCCAATGATTTTGATGTACGAGCGGTACTAGCTCTTACTGGAGATCCAGCTCATATGAGTGACCAGCCTCGCGTTAAAGGGGTTTTTGAAGGAAATTCTACTTTACTTTTAGAGATGATCTATTCATTTAACAACGGGATGGATTATTCAGGAAAGCCATTTAAAACAGCACCAAAGCCTATTTATCCCTTTGCTGTGACAAACTCATATGCCAAAAATATGAGATCATTAGAGAAAAAGATGTATAAAAAAATAAAAAATGGGGCAAAAGGGGTTATAACTCAACCAATATACGAAATAGACAATGCTAAAAAGCTATTAGAGTATTTTGAAAATGCAAAAGAGGGATTTAGTGATGAACGGGCAAAATCTCAACTTATATTAGGGGTTTTCCCTATTACAAAGCTTAGAACTGCTCAGTTTTTAACAAGTCATGTCCCAGGGATCAATGTCCCTAGCTTTTGGGTAGAAAAACTAGAAATTGCTAGTAGAATAAGTGAGCAAGAGGAGTTTAAAGTGGGGATGGAACTTAGTCGAACTTTGGTAAAATCTTTACAAAAGATCCACCCAAAACTCCATCTTATGACAGCAAATAAATTTGAAATAGCAAATGAGCTTTTAGACTAAATGGGTAATAAAATAGCTTCAATTGACATAGGGCTAAAACGGATAGGGTGTGCTTTATGTTTGCATGAAAATATTGTAAGTCCCCAAAATGCTATTTTAAGGGTCAATAGAGATCAAGCAGCAAAAGATGTAGATCAGTTTTTAAAGCAGTGGGATATCGATATGTTAGTGGTAGGGTACCCAAACTCTAGTGAAGATATGAAACCACGAGTTGAGCATTTTGTAAAGCTTTTAAAATTTGAAGGGGAAGTGGTGTTTCAAAATGAAAACTTAAGCTCTTATGAGGCAAAAGAGCTCACAAAAGGAAAGATCAAACACAAAAGAGATGGAAGACTTGATTCTATTGCTGCGAAAATTATCCTTGAAAGGTATTTGGAAACCACAAAATGATTGGTATAGATATCGTTGTGATTGATAGAATTGAAAAACTTATCCAAAAATTTGGAGATAAAGCACTTGATCGATTTTTGAGTTTTGAGGAAAAACAGCTTGTCAAATCCTCTTCAACCGCAGCAGGATTTTGGGCAGCGAAAGAAGCAGCAAGTAAAGCTATTGGTACAGGCATAGGAGCTAAGTGTGGATTTCACGATATAAAGATCTCAAAAGATAAAAACAATGCTCCAAAGATAAAGTTTAAAAAAGCTATCCGAAAAAAATTTAAAATAAAAGACTCATCTCTTAGTATCACTCATGATGGTGGATTTGCTATAGCCGTTGTAGCAGTTGAGGTAAAAAATGGTTAAACTAATGTTAAAAAAAATGATCTATTTGGCACTGATGCTTTTTATTATCTCTGTTATCTCATTTATTGCTATCAATCTAGCACCCCATAGTTTTTTTGCAAGTGGTGAACTCAATCCCAATATTACCCCTGAAGCGGTTGAAAAACTAAAACAAGTGTATGGACTCGATCAGCCGTTGTATATCCAGTTTTTCTCGTGGGTTGTCAATATATTGCATCTTGATTTTGGTATCTCATTTGCAAGTGGAGCATCAGTTAAAGATGAGATATTAAGTAGAATCCCAATTACCCTTACGATCAATATCATTAGTATGGTATTTATTTTTGTTCTTTGTTTGTATCTTGGGATAAAAGCAGCACTTCATAAAGGCAGGTGGCTTGATAAAGCTATAGGACAGTTGGCACTTTTAAGTTTTTCATTGCCTTCATTTTATCTTGCGTTGTTGCTTGTACTCATATTTTCAGTCTCACTACAGTGGCTTCCAATAGCAGGTTTGCATACCCCTGGACTAGAGCAGGGAAGTTTTGAATATTACCTTGATACGGCATGGCATCTTATCTTGCCTATTGGGATTATTATATTTTCTGGGCTTGGAAGTTTGATTTTGTATATTCGATCTTTAACCTTGGAGATACTAAAGAGTGATTATATTTTTTGGGCAAAAGCAAGAGGATTAAGCTCTTCAAAGATTCTTCGATACTATATATTACCTAATCTTTATCCCCCAGTTATCACACTTTTAGGACTTTCACTTCCTGGGATTATTGGGGGGAGTGTGATACTAGAGACAATTTTTTCTATTGATGGGATGGGACTTTTGTTTTTCCAAAGTGCTTTAAGTAGAGATTATCCAGTGATTATGGGGATATTGATCATTGGAGCTTTCTTAACACTTCTTGGAAATATCGTAGCTGATTTAGTACTTTTAAAACTCAATCCAAATTTTAAACAGGAATAAAAAAGATTAAAACCTTTTGGTGTAGCAGTGACAATAAGGGGTTTTATTGTGTTTGAAGTAATAATCTTGATGATACTCCTCCGCTTCAAAAAATGGAGTGTTGTGTGTTGAGTGAAGTTTTGTAGCGATCTTGTATCCCTTTGATTCAAGTGTAGCTATAAGCTCTTGTGCAACTTTTTTCTCCTCTTCATCGTTGTAAAAAATAGCACTTAAATACTGAGGACCTAAGTCTGGACCTTGACCATTGGTTTGTTCTGGATTGTGGGTTTCAAAAAAAAGTTTTGCAAGCTCCTTAAAACTTACTTCCAAAGGGTTATAGACCACCTTTACCACTTCAAGATGTCCCGTATTCCCTCTACATACCTCTTTGTAGCTTGGGTTATTTAGATGACCACCCATATATCCACTTATAGCACTTTGAACCCCTTTAAAGTTTTCAAAGTAGTATTCAACTCCCCAAAAACAACCCCCTGCAAAATAAGCATTTTTTTGTTCCATCTTTTCCCCTTATACTGAAATATTGATATGGCTATTGTTTTGAAAGATCAATTTAATTTGATCTTTATCCAAAACAATCTCTTTTAATATTTTTGTTTCTATATATTGATACTCTTTTTTTCCAAAAAAAGCATCAATATGCTCTTTGGCTTTTTCCACATTCGTAGATTGATCACATTCGATTAAAAGGGAACTATCGCTTAATACCACTTTTTGATTGGCAATACGAAAATTTTCAAACTTTCCTGTGAGTTTAAAAAAGTCCAGCTTATCCCGTCTTGGGATATGCAAATAGTTTTTGATATAGATAAATTTTATTTCGATGGGAGCTCCTTTTATCTCTTTTGAAAATCAAGTGAGATAGAGTTGACACAGTGGCGTGTACTCTTTTGGGTAAAACCTTCCCCTCTAAAAACATGCCCTAGATGTCCACCACATTTTGCACATACTATTTCTACTCTTCTGCCGTCACTATCAGGAAGCTCTTTGACATTATTCTCAATGATATCATCAAAGCTAGGCCATCCAGTGCCACTATCAAATTTTGCATTTGAGTCAAAAAGGGGAGTATTGCATTGTCTACAAGTATAAGTTCCCTCTTGCTTAAAATCCCAATATTCTCCACTAAAAGCTCTTTCTGTCCCTTTATCTAAAATCACCCTTTGCTCTTGGGGGTTTAAGGTATTGTATTGTTCATTCATCTAATCTAACTCCTTGTATAAGCTATCTCTTTGTACTGGATCAAAGCCACTATTTTTTATCAATTCTACAAACTCATTTTGCTTCATCCCGTTGGCACTTGCTGCCCCTGCGGCACTATTTATTGATTCTTTTTCTATAGTTCCATCAAGATCATTGGCTCCAAACTCTTGAGCTAAAAGAGCCAGTTTTATCGATGAAGTAACCCAATATGCTTTAAGGTTTGGTATGTTTTGCAAAATGATTCTTGCAATGGCAAATGTTTTTAATATCTCTTGTGCCGTTGGAAAATCTTCCACTTTTAAAAAGTTATTCTCCTTTTGATACACCAAAGGGATAAAAGCATTAAAACCACCAGTTTCATCTTGTAAATCTCGAAGTCGCAACATATGATCTATACGATGAGATCTATTTTCTATATGACCAAAAAGCATTGTGGCATTAGACTTTCTACCTTTTTGGTGCCAAAGTTTGTGTATCTCTAGCCACTGTTGTGAGCTTACTTTTCCACCACATACTCTTTTTCGAATCTGCTCATCAAATATCTCTGCACCACCACCAGGCATAGAATCAACTCCATACTGACACATCATATCAATTATTTCATCATAACTTTTATGGTATTGCTGGGCTAAAAAATGAATTTCAGCTGCAGTTAAAGCTTTGATATGCAAGTGGGGGTATTTTTGTTTAATTTTTTGAAAAATTTCAAGATACCACTCTAGTCCCGTATCTGGATTGTGGGCTGAGACGATATGTACCTCTTTGATCCCATTGTTTACACTTTTTGATACAGTATCCAAAATCTCCTCATGGGTCATAGTGTATTGGTTTGGATTTTTCCTACTGGCACTATAAGCACAAAATTGGCAAACATCTTTGCAA
Source organism: Campylobacterales bacterium (assembly GCA_018399655.1). Classification (GTDB taxonomy): domain Bacteria; phylum Campylobacterota; class Campylobacteria; order Campylobacterales; family Arcobacteraceae; genus JAIOSF01. Next base: position 53,304 of record JAGYNS010000001.1, on the reverse strand, counting down.
ACATTGGTTGGATTTATATGGCGGTTGATATTGTAGTAGGTTTTTCTTTGAAATTTCTCTTCTCGTATCTTGTTTGCTATTTTCCCAAGTTCAATTAGATCCATCTCATATAGGTTTAAACCCTCTTCATGGGTCAAATTTTCGTTGTTTTCAATTTTTTCTAATAGTGTCATTATTTATAATATCTCTTCTCTTTTTTTGTTAGTCTATAAGTTTCTGCTTTTGTAACATCAGGAACTAGTTTGGTTTCTTTGTTATGAATAGCGATGATATCTATTTCAGTATCTTTATAGAACCACCCTTTTGGGGTGTCTTTTAGTATCCCCTCACTAAAAAGTTGTTTCAGTTCATCTCTAGTTACTATTAGCTCATCCATTACAAAGTCCTCTTAATATGCTTGTAATCCACCAAATTGGTTTACAAATGTTTGGATAGTTCTATTGACCAATTTATTAATAAATTGATCCATCTTATCCTCTTTTGCCCATATAGGATTTTCCACCTTACTTAAGTTTTCAACCCTTTTTTTTGCAACACTTAAAGTACCCACTTGATCTACAAGCCCCACTTTTAAAGCACCATTGGCAGTAAAAATATGAGCATTAGCATAACTTTTGTGATCCTCTACAGCTAATCCTCTAGCAGTCGCTACATCTTCAACAAACATATTATAGGTATTTTTTGTAATTTTTTCAAGCTCTTCCCTTTCTTGTTGTGTCCATTGCCGTGTAGGGGTTCCAGATTCTTTATACTCTCCTGCTTTGACTGTTTGGGTTTTGATCCCTATTTTATCCATAAGCTCGCTCGCATCCAAACTTTGCATAATCACCCCAATACTTCCTATCATACTTCCAGGATTAGCAATGATCTGGCTTGCCCAAATAGCACTGTAGTAACTACCACTTGCCATAATACCACTAGCATATGCTACTACTGGTTTTTGCTCATTGAGCTCTTTTATAGCATAGGCTACTTCCACTGAGGGTGCAACGGCACCACCAGGGGAGTTTATTTTTAAAAGTACCCCTTTGATGGTAGTATCTTTTTTTGCCTTTTCTATTTTTTCTAAAACTTCATCAACCACCATAATGGGACCACTAAGTTCAATAATTTGAAGATTTGGCTGTTTAAGATCAGGGGCATCACTACTTGCAATGATAAAATAAAGGATTGTTAAAAAAAGGACCGTTTTAAAATTGTTTTGGATAAATCGAATTGGTGCCGTTATTGGCCAAAATAGTTTACTTATGAAGTTCATCGTTTCCGCCTATATATGTATGTGTTGTGCTATTTGTATGAAGAAGGATCGCCATAGCAATATCCTCTTGATCCTCAATCTCATCAGCTAGGATAAAACTAATAATATCTGCATCATACCCTTTTTGTAAAACCCCTTTTTGAACTCCTAAAGCTTTCGCTCCACCTGAAGTTGCAGATTTTAGAAGTTTTTGTGCGAGTTGGTTTGGCTCAAGATTGTTGTGGATAAATAAAGCACTTTTCATCTCCTCAAACATATTAAGAGTATGATTAGAACTAAGTCCATCAGTTCCCATAGCCATAGGGATATCATTCAAATAGCTAAGATTTAAAGTGGCATTGTTAAGGAGTCTATTTGAGTTTGGACAATGGATAATGGAAGCTCCTAATTGCTTGATCTTTTCTAGCTCTTGCTTATTGGCTTCAACACAATGGGTAAAGCTCAATGGCTTGATCCCTTGAAATTGGTTTAAAAAATTCATAGGGGTAGTAAGGGAGCTTTTTTGATCAAGCATACTTTTAAAAAATTTCTCAAACTCTCCGCAACTATGATTGAGCCACTCATTTTCAGCTTTTGATTCTTGAAAGTGAGCACTTACTGCCATACCATTTTCTTTGGCTATTTGAAGCACCTCTCGAATTAAAAAAGGGTGTGTAGAATAGGGTGAATGGATCGCAACAGCTGGGATGAAGTGATCACTTGCATATTTTTGTGCAGTTTGAAGTTTTGCTTTAAAATCGGCAAAAAGTGTATCTATCATATCTTGCTTACTTCCTAAAGCTTCAGTAAAATAGACCACATTGAGTGGAGATTCTACACACGATTCTAGATCATATCCATACGAGCTAATCGCTCCAATAGTAGTGGTTCCATTTTGGATCATCTTTTTGAGCTCAAAATCGATATACTTTTTTGTAGCTTTCTCTACAAGTTTTTCTCGGTGGGTTATCACCGAAAAGAGCCAATCAACAAAGTTACCATACTTCAACGAGGTTTTATTGGCACTAAACTCCAAATGGGTGTGGGTATTGATAAGCCCTGGCATCAAACAAGAATTTGTCCCGAGATATTCAATATTTTCGTTTGGGTATTTCTCTTGAAGCTTTTCGTAGGTACTTACTTCTACAATATGTGAATCAAAAACAATCGCACCATCTTTTATTATGGTAAAATCTTCATCACATGTTAAGAGCCAATCTGCACATAAAAATTTCAAAATATAAATCCTTTTAGAGCTTCTCTTAGATTTTTTTAGATATTATACCCAAAAAAGTTTATATATAAAGGAAAGAGATGAAAATAGCGGTAATTCAAGGACCAAACTTAAATATGTTAGGGATTAGAGAGCAAAATATCTATGGACCAATGACTATAGATCAAATTCATGAGCAGATGAAAGGGAGTGCTTCACAAAATGGTGTGGAGTTAGAGTTTTTTCAAAGTAACCTTGAAGGGGAGATTGTAGACAAGATCCAAGAGTGTTTAGGGACAGTAGATGGAATTATCATCAACCCAGCGGCGTATACCCATACAAGTATTGCTATAGCAGATGCTCTTAGTGCCGTAAATATCCCAACAGTTGAGGTTCATATTTCTAATATCTACAAAAGGGAAGAGTTTCGACAAAAATCTCTAACAGCAAAATCTAGCTTAGGGGTTATTACTGGGTTTGGACCATTTGGATATCATATGGCTCTTATGGCGATCACTCAAATAGTATCTGAGATGAAAGCAGCAAAAGAAGCGCAACAAAAAGCTCAAGCTCAAGTAAGTCAAGCACAAAAGTAGTATGAAAAACTATATACTTCAAAATGAAAATGGGGTCTATTTTGAGTGTGGATATAGTTGTGATAATGTGATCTATCTAAGTCTAAGCGGTGATAACTATTTTATCACCGATGGGCGTTATGCTATAGAGGCAAAATTATATGCCAAAAACTGTGAAGTGCTTATATCCAATGATCTTTTAAAATCTGCACGAAAGATACTCAAAAAAAGTAAAATCAAAAAGCTTCATATCGATCCTCATGATTTTTCCCTTTTTACTTTTCAAAAGCTACAAGAAAACTTAGCTATAAAATTTGTCCAAAAACCAAATTTCTCTAAACTCAAACGGATCATAAAAAGTGATCATGAGATAGAGTACTTAAAAAAAGCGATGTGTTTAGGAAGAGATGGTTTTGAAAAATTTGCTTTCTATATCCAAAAGCAAGGATTAGGGAAAAGTGAAAAAAATCTATTTTTTAAAGCAAAACAGTTTTTAAGTTTTGATGGGGAATATGATCTTAGCTTTGATCCAATAGTAGCGATCAATCAAAATAGTGCCAAGCCCCATGCACTACCTACAAAAGATACACTACAAAAAGATGACCTGCTTTTGGTGGATGCAGGGTTAAAATATAAACGATACTGTAGTGATCGAACTTGCACCTCTGCACTCAATAAAAATATCAATTTTTCAAGAGATCAAGTTTTTAAAACAAAATTGGAACAAAAAGTCTACGATACAGTACGCCTTGCTCAAGAAAAAGCTATATCAAAAGCAAGAGTAGGGATGAAAGCTTCAAAAATAGATAGTATTGCAAGAGAGGTGATTGATAAAGCTGGCTTTGGAAAATATTTTGTCCATAGCACTGGACATGGAGTAGGGCTAGATATCCATGAGTATCCAGTGATCTCACAGCGATCCCACACAATTATTGAAGAGAGTATGGTATTTACTATTGAACCTGGGATTTACTTAAGTGAACAGTTTGGAGTGCGTATTGAAGATACAGTGGTGATGAAAAATAAAAAGGCTCAAATACTTTAAGCCCTTTTTTTAAACCAACCTTTAAGTAATTTTGATAAACTATATCAAAAATATTTAAGGGACACTTATGTTAACAGTGATTGTTACAGCTTTGTTTATAGCTTTGGTTTTAAACATCTTTCTCAAAAAAGTCCATCTTCCCACGATCATAGGGTATATATTTACAGGGACAATAGTAGCCTATTCATTTGATCTACACCATGCGGTCAATAACCATACTCTTCAAGAGATAGCAGAGTATGGGGTGGTATTTTTGATGTTTACTATAGGGTTGGAGTTTTCTGTAGAGCATCTTAAAAAGATGAAAAACGAAGTGTTTGTCGCTGGGTCTATGCAAATAGGGATCACTGCACTTGTGGTGTATGGTATGGCACATTATATATTTGGGATTGAACAGCAGGTCTCATTTATCATCTCTTTAGCTATAGCTCTTTCTTCAACTGCAATAGTTCTTAAAACATTCAATGAAACTGGCGAGATCAATAAACGATATGGTCAAAGAAGTTTAGGGATTTTGATCATGCAAGATATTGCAGTGATCCCTATTTTACTTGTGATTGGTTTTTTAAGTAGTGATAGTAGTGATGTAGGTTCTATGGTTATCCGTATGGCTATAAGTGCGGTGATCCTTCTTACTCTTTTATGGTTTATTGGAAAATATCTTTTAGAGCCATTTTTTGATGCAATTGTCAAAACAAACTCTGATGAGCTTTTTGTAGGGACGATCCTTTTTTTAGCTATTGGAGCTTCTGTTTTAGCTCACGCTATGGGATTTACCCACGCACTTGGGGCTTTTATAGCGGGGATGCTGATTGCAGAGACCAAATATAAACATCAAGCAGAAGCTGATCTTATTCCATTTCGTGATCTACTTTTAGGGGTCTTTTTTGTAACCGTTGGGATGCAGATAAAATTTGATATCATATTTGAATATATCCACATCATATTATTGCTCCTTGTAGCTATTATGGTTTTAAAATTTATCCTTATATTTTTAATTGTAAAAATCAATGAAACAAAAAGAGTCAGTATCAAAACAGCTCTTAGTCTTGTCCAAGTAGGGGAGTTCTCTTTGGCTCTTTTAGAGCTGGCACGATCAGGTGGACTTATAGGACCTCCATATGGTCAAGTGATGATTGTCACTATTGTCCTTTCGATGATTATTACCCCTATCATTCTAAAAAACCTCTCCGCAATGGCAGATTTTATCACACGAAAAAATAACCAAGAGGAGCATAATATAGAAGCGACCTCTGTGAGTGGTCATACGGTAATTTTAGGGTTTGGAGAGTTTGGAAGAAATGTAGCAAAAACCCTTCGTGATAGTGGTCAAATTTATGTGGCAGTTGAAAACAATATCGAAACCTATCAAAGAGCTAAAAGCAATGGAGAATCTATCGTTTTTGGAAGTGCTACAAGTAAAGAGATCATAAAAAGTACAAATATCTCTGGTGCCCAAAATGTGATCGTAGCTATTGACAATCCTAAAAAACTCTATAATGTATGTGAAATATTAAAGCGATATGTGGATAGTCATAAGATCATAGTAAAAATTCACACAAGTGCTGAAAAGCATATGATACAAGAGTTAGGGATAGATAAAATAGTGATTGAAAATGAGCTTGCAAGTGATAAGGTAAGTGAGCTTATAGTGGAAAAATATTCCAATAATTAAAATAAAGGATAAAAGATGAAACAAAATATTATCGTAGCAACAGACTTTTCTCAAAGAAGTTTTGAGGTGATCACCAAAGCGTTTGATTTTGCTAGTAAGCATAACTTCCAAGTACATGTAGTGCATATCCTTGAAAAAGGTTTTTTTGATAAACTCAAAGATGAGCAATCTGTATATGAAAATAGTTTGGTTCATATACAACAAAAGTTTCCATCTCTTACAAAAGAGCAGTTTCACTGTAGGCAAGATTCTTTAGAAGATGGGATTGAAAGGTTTGTAAAAGAGCTTAAAGCTGCTATGGTTATTATAGGAAGTAGTGGAGAGCGAAGATCAGCCCTTGGACAATTTTTAGGAAGCAGTACCAAATCAATTGTACGAGCAATAGATGTCCCAACACTTGTTGTCAAATCAGATAAAAGCTCTTTGGAATTTGATAATATTATGATGCCTACTGATCTCTCAGAAAAATCAGCAAAATATATCCATACCATACATAACCTCTTTCCTCAAGCTCAAATTGAGCTGCTCAATAGTTACTTAGTTCCTTTTGAAGGGAGACTAAGCTTTTATGGGATGGATAAAAATGAGGCGATATCTTTTCAGGAAAATATGAAAACAGTAGCAGTTCAAGAAGCGTATGAGTTTTATGAAAAACTTGATTTAGATAAAAATAAAGTGGATGTAGCAGTTATCAAAGATGGGCTTGACCCTGAGGCTTTTGTAAAACATGCAGATGAAAATCAAAGAGACCTTATCGCAATACACACTACAGGAAATTTTAGCTTTTTTGCTTTTGATTTGCTAGAGCATTCACATAATGATATTCTTATAACTAAAATTGATTAAAAAAAAGATCACATTTTGTGACTTTTTTTCTTCTTCAGCTCCTCTTTTACCTTTTTTTCAAAGATATCCTCTTGTCTTAAGCTAATCCCTTTCATGTGTGAAATAGGGACTGTAAAAGCTATCCCATCTCCATCTGAGGTGATATGAAGTCGCTTGACGATCTCTCGTATAATTTTATCAACAATCATACTAGGAACTATAAATAATAAAAGCTTATCACTCTCTTCAGGTTTGTGTCTATAGAAGTTATCAAGTTCCGCTAGTCCCATCCCTGAAGCATTGATAATAGTAACTCCACTTGCCCCTGCTTCTTTAGCTGCATGAAGGGCATCATCTTCACTTCCTCTAGGCACTATTATAATCACCGCTGAAAAATCAAGCTTCATAGAGTGAGAGAGCCCAGAAGCATCAAGATTGATAGTTGACATAGTCATATCGTCTAATCCTTCTAAAGAGCCATGAAGTTTGGAAACTTTCTCCTCCTCTTTTGAGAGTTCTGTATCCCCTTTGACCCCCATTCTTTCAACGATAATTCCATAAGCCATCACTGTTATCATTGGAAATAGTGATGCAAATGCAATAAGCCCAAATCCATCTATAAGAGGACTTCGCCCATCAATATTTGTAGCTAGTCCAATCCCAAGTGCAGCCACAAGTGGAACGGTAACAGTGGAGGTTGTAACCCCTCCACTATCATACGCTATAGGGATAATATGTTTTGGAGCCATATAGGTAAGAACTATCACTAAAATATATCCAAAGATAATATAATAGTGAATCTGTCCCCCATCTACGATTCTAAAAGCACCTAATGCGATACCAAAAGCAACCCCAAAAGCGACAAAAAGTCGTAAAGTAAGGTCATGAATTTTTCCATCACTTATCTCTTTGGCTTTTTTAGCTATTGCCATGAGGGCAGGTTCAGCCATAGTGGTTGAAAAACCTATAGCAAAAGCAAAAGCATAAATTACCCACATATATCCAGATTGGGTAAGTTGATATGCCATAGATTCACCCAAAGCAAAAAGCCCCATCTCAAGCCCTAGGATAAATGCATATAGTCCTAAAATAACAAGGATAAAACCGATAACAACAAGTTTTAAGTTCTCAATAGATTTCTTTAATATTGCATATTGAAAGAAAAATATAATCGCTAAAATAGGCAATACATCTTTAACTACATTTAATATTCCAGCGATAATAGATTGAGGTGTAATAGCAATTGTTTGAGAAACCTTTGCTTCAATAACAACTTGAGCCACCTCTTTTGCTTCAACAAAGTTATAGACAAATATCCCATACACCTGAACAAATATCATAGGGGTAAGTGAAGCAAATGCTATAAGACCAAATCCATCAATAATAGGATCTCTCCCTTTAATGGTTGAAGCCAAACCAATCCCAAGAGCTGCAACTAGTGGAACCGTTACGGTTGAAGTGGTCACTCCCCCTAAGTCGTATGCAAGGCCTATGATCTCTTTTGGGGCAAAAAAAGTAACCCCTACTACTAAAATATATCCAGCTATGATATAGTAGTGAATAGGGTGCCCCTTTATGATACGGTATACTCCTAATAAAATTGCAAAGCCAACGGATAAAGCTACCACATATCGTAAAATTTGAGCATCAATCCTTCCACTACTAATAGCCGCTGCTTTGTCTGCAATAACTGCAAGAGCAGGTTCTGCAATAGTGGTTCCAAAACCAATAGCAAAAGCAAAAATCAATACCCACTTTGTAGAACCACTTTGGGCAAAATCTTTCGCAAGTTTTTCCCCAACTGGGAAAATCCCAATCTCTAGACCATGTAAAAATACAGCAAGACCAATCCCCACTATTACCATACCTATAGATGTAGCAAGCCAACCCTCAGGAACAGTTTGTAAAACTAAAAGCTGAAAAAATAAGATAACTAAAATGATGGGTATAAGATCTCGAAAGGATTCTTTTAAAAGCCTTAAGAAAAAATAAAATTGTGTCATAATTTCCCTTTTTTTATTTAATATTAAAAATTATATCAAAAGTTTAATTGAAAATTGATTTTTTAAAACTTTTTAGATTATGGGATTCCCCTAGAAGCACAAGAGTATCTCCACTATCAAGCTTATGATTGATCCCCTTTGAGTAAAAAATAAACTCTTCACTTAACTCTTTGTCTTGAATCCCTAAAACAATAAGATTGTATTTCTCAATAGCATGAAGCTCATTTATATAAGTTCCACTATAGCTTGAGTTTTTTGGTAAGCTAATCTCAGCTACTTCAATATTAGATTCACTAAAGAGTATATTATCAAGGAGTTCTAAAATATATGGCTTATGAAGAAGATGAAAAGTTCGTAAAGCTCCTAGCTCGTATGGATTGATAATCTTATCTGCACCTGCTAATGCTATAGCTTTGTTATCATCATGATGATACGATACAGTGATGATTTTTAACTCTTTTACAAGACTTTTTACACTCAAAGTGATAAAAAGATTGGTTTTTTTCTCTTCACTTAAGCAAAAAAATGCTTTGATTGTAGGGTCTTCTAAGTGCAAACTATTGATATTTTGATCCTCCATCAAAGAGAGCCGTTGTGTTTGGTATCCTAGCTTTTTAGCCTCTTTGCAACGATTTTGATCTGGATCTACAATGATGATTTGATATTTTTTTGCACTAAGGGTGGAGGCTATTTGTTTTGCAATAGAACTAAAAGTATAAATAACGATTTTATTTTCCATCTTTATCTCTTTTTTTTAAAAACTTTTTATTATTCAAAATATCAATTTTGAGTTCAATAATGGAATCTTTATACCCCATCACGATAAGGACATCTTTGCTTTTTAGGGTATACTGATCTTTTTTAGGGTTAAAAAGAAGTTTTTTATTGTTTTTTGCTTCAATGATTCCTAAAAGGGTAAGATTATAGTTAAAAAACTCAATACAATTTAGCGTGGCACCTATAAGTGGGGAGTTTTCAGATATTTTAATCTCATCAATGATCGCCCCTTCTGTATTTAAAAGGATATCATCAATAGCATTAAATGCCACAGGCTGACCTATGTATTCAGTAGCTATTTGTGCGACAATTTCATTGATAGAGACGACTTGATTTGCCCCTGCTAATAAAAGTTTGTTTTTTACTTCAGGAGTGTTGGCTCGTGCAATTATATTGATATTTGGTGCGTGAGCTTTTGCTGTTAAAACTATAGATAAGTTAGTAGCATCATCGTTCGTTAACGCGATAATATTTTTTGCCCCTTTGTTGACACCAAGTTGGAGCAGTAGTGCTGAGTCTGTAGCATCTCCATCTATTCTTAAGATATTCTTTTTCCAGTCAACTTGAAGTTGCTCTTTTTCTTTATCAATTACAATAATTTTGTAATCACTTTTTAAAAGCTCTTGGGCAACTATTTGACCCATTTTTCCAAAACCACAAATAATCGTAAAATCTTCCATCGAACTAGCTTCAGATATGGTTTTTTCTTGTTTGATCAGTGGGAGCTTTTCATGTAAAGCGGTTGTGACAGTTGAAGTGAAAAATGCAATAACACTAATCCCTCCAATTACTAAAAATAAAGTAGCTAATTTCCCAGGAGTTGTAACAGGAGATATATCTCCAAATCCAACAGTTGATATAGTAATAACTGACCAATACACCGCATCAAAAAAATTATAAATGTTTGGATTGACTCCTGCCCCTTCAAAGATATAAATAACAGTTGAACCAAAGGTGATGATCATTAAAAACATAATGGCTAAAGTGAAAAGTTCAACCTTTTTTTCAATAAAAACATACCGAAATTGTTTTAAAGAATTGGTATATCTTAATACCTTAAAAAGTCGAAAAAGCATAAAAATTCTTAAAAGTCTAAGTGGTCGATAGTATGGTAAGATAGCAAGTAGATCAATAATCGACATAGGAGACAGAATAAAAGCAAACTTCTCTTTTGCAATCTTGTGGAGAGATTTTTTTAAGCTATAGGGTTTATGAAGAAGTTCTGATTTTTCATACTCTTGTATAATATGCTTTCTAGCATGAGAGCTTACCCAAACTCTACAAAGCCACTCAATAATAAATATAATAATCGCAAAAGTTTCATAGGTATTGATTTCTTCAGTGGTTTCACTACCATCACCAGATAAGAATACCAACCGTACTTAAAGTACTAAAAAGATCATAAAAAGATCAAAATATTTTTTATAAGAGAAGTTGTCGTCTTCTAAAAATTGATAAAAAAAATGTTTTGTTTTGTAATATTTTTTTGAAGATTCAAGTGTATACGCTAGATTTACTATAAAACTTTTCACTTGAATCTTTAGTTTCTATTCAGTCGCTTCGTGAAGCGCTTCTTTTGTGGAGTCATAAGCTTTAGAAGTATCTTCTTTTAGCCCATCCCAAGTAGCACATCCTGACAAGCTTAAAAGTGCTACACAAATAAGTAAAAAAGTAAAAAAACTTTTCATTTTTTATCTCCTGCGAAATTTTTTTATAATTATACCTGATGTTGCTTTGTTTTGTTTAACATATCTTTCATAGATAAGTAGCTATTGAGTGCTCCAATATATGCCCTAGCACTAGCAACCATAGTATCTACGCTTAGTCCGTGTCCTATCATAGGGGGATTGTCATCATTAAAAGTTACTTTTGCTGTGACCTTTCCTAAAGCATCTTTCCCTTCCGTGACTGCTTTTACAGTATAATCAACCAATGTCCCCTCATAACCAGTTATTCGATCTATGGTTTTAAAAATAGCATCCATGGTTCCATTTCCAATGGCAGCATCGGTGATAATCTCATCTTTGTGTTTGATCTGCACTACGGCACTTGGAACTCCATTTGAGCAATCAGAGATTTGAACCGCTATGATCTCATAGGTTTTGTTGTGATTTAACTTCTCATCAGCAACAATCATCCGTATATCATCATCTGCGATATCTTTTTTCTTGTCACACAACATCTTAAATCGATCAAATGCAGCTTGTAACTCCTCTTCAATAAGATCACCAAATCCCAAATGTTTCAATTTGTCTTTAAAAGCGGCTCTTCCAGAGTGTTTCCCTAAAACAATAGAGTTATTTTTTTCAATCCCTATATCTTCAGGCTTCATAATCTCATAAGTCTCTTGGTGTTTTAAGACACCATCTTGGTGGATCCCACTTTCGTGGGCAAATGCATTTTTCCCTACAATTGCTTTATTTGGCTGTGGCTCTATCCCTGTAATATTTGCCACCATTTTTGAAGCGGTGATGATCTCTTTGGTGTTGATATCTGTGTATACATCTTTAAAAACATCTTGCCGTGTTTTTAAAGTCATCACAATCTCCTCCATCGCTGCATTTCCAGCTCGCTCCCCTAAACCGTTGATGGTACACTCAACTTGTCTAGCACCCGCTTCAATTCCAGCTAGAGTATTAGCAACCCCTAATCCTAAGTCATTGTGGTTGTGTAAAGAGATAATCGCATCATCTTTGACAAAGGCAACCATCTGTTCCACCATCGCTTTTATCTCATGGGGCAATCTATATCCTACTGTATCTGGTAAATTGATCGTTGTAGCACCTGCTTCAATAACTGCTTGGGTAATCTCTTTCATAAAAGAGATCTCACTTCTTCCAGCATCTTCAAGTGAAAATTCTACATCATCTACAAATGTTTTGGCATATTGCACCGCTTCAATCGCTTTTTTGATCACTTGATCAGGGGTCATTTTCAATTTGTATTGCATATGAATTGGACTTGTTGCTATAAATGTATGGATACGACGCATTTTAGCCGAAGCTATAGCTTCCCCTGCTGCTTTGATATCGTTTTCAACTGCTCTTGCCAAAGAGCATATTTTGCTGTTTTGTATCGTTTTTGCAATTTGTGAAATAGCATCAAAATCCCCAGGACTTGCTGCTGCAAAACCCGCTTCAATCACATCTACACGCAATTTTTCCAATTGTTGTGCAATTTGGATCTTTTCTGCTGTGTTCATTGAAGCCCCTGGAGACTGCTCCCCATCTCTTAATGTAGTATCAAATATGATAATTTTATTTTTGTTCATGTGTAACCTTATTGTAAATTATTAAATGGTAAGAATATAAATATTCAACTTTAAAATGAAAATCGTAATAGTTATTTTGAAAAGCAAAGGAGCAGAAGGTTGGTACTTTTAAATATTCTGTTTTTTGAAATAAATGTAGCTTTCATAAACAACCTCCTTGTAGTGTTTTATTTTTAATTTAACAAATTTTAGCTAAAAAAGTTTAAAATAAGTTTTAAATATAGCTATAGTTGTAGTATATTTTGATATAATCAGATATTAATAAACAATGAAAAGAGGATCGATGGGATTTGAAAAATTTCAACTAGATAGAAAAATAATACAATCATTAGAACAATTGGACTACAAAGAACCAACACCAATTCAAAATGAGGTGATACCAGACCTTTTAAGAGGAAAAGATCTTTTAGCAATAGCAAAAACAGGAACGGGAAAAACAGCAGCTTTTGTTTTGCCAATATTGCAAAAAATTTTACAGCAAAAAGAGCAAAATAGTGATGAGGTGTACCTTTCAAAACTGATCATTGCTCCAACTAGAGAGCTTGTTTTGCAACTTGAAAAAAGTATTCTTCAATATGGTGCAAATCTTGATATCAAAATAGCTTCAATATATGGGGGATCAAATATCAACCCTCAAATAAAAAAACTTCAAAAAAAAGTTGATATAGTAATTGCAACTACAGGAAGACTCCTTGATCTACTAGAGCAAAAAAAGATATCTCTTGCCAAAGTGGATACTTTGGTACTCGATGAAGCGGATAGTATGCTTGATATGGGCTTTATCAATGATGTGGGCACTTTAATAGCCCAAATGCCAAAAAGGGAACAAACGATTTTATGCTCTGCTACTTTAGGAAGCCATGTGAAAAAATTAGCCAATGAGATATTGATCAGTCCAAAAGTGATTGAACTCAAAGCAAAAGATAAGGTCAATGAAAAAATAGAACAAATAGCGTATCCTGTAACCCAAGAGGATAAACTCTCTATGCTTTCATTTTTAATAGGATCACAAAATATGCAACAAGTACTTGTGTTTTGCAAAACAAAAGCACTTGCCGATGAGATTGTAGAGCATTTAAAACTTGATGGACTCAAATCAATGGCAGTTCATGGGGATAAAACTATAGGGGCTAGAAAAAAAGCGATAGAGCAATTTAAAGAGCATAAAATAAGAGTATTGGTTTCAACGGATGTTGCTTCAAGAGGGCTTGATATTGAAGATCTTTTTTTTGTGATCAATTATGACTTGCCATTTTCACCTATAGATTATATCCATAGGATTGGAAGAACCGCTCGAGCAGGAAATGAGGGGCTAGCTATCTCACTTTTAGATCAATTTGATATGGCGGCAATTGGGGAGATAGAAGAGTATATAAAACAAAAAATTCCCAAGCTTAAACTTGATGGTTTTGAAACTGATCCAAAAATCCATATGATAGCAAAAAAGAAAATAATCAAATCACAGCAAAATGAGAAAAAAAGCAAAGTGGGAGGGGCTTTTGGGAAGAAAAAAGCAAAAAAAGAGGCAAAAAAAGCCCCGAAAATAAAAGGGAAAAGGATCATAGGTCAAAAAAAGCACCATGGTTAACCAAATTATAATCAAATTTTAGATACACTTGCGAAAATAAGTATAAGGAGCTGCGGTGAATAAAAGAGTGCTTGTAAAATTTTCAGGTGAAGCGCTAGCGGGTGAGAGTGGTTATGGAATAGATACTCAAATCTTAGACTATATAGCAAATGAGATCAAACAACTTGTAGACAATGGGATAGAAGTAGGAATTGTTATTGGCGGTGGAAACATTGTAAGAGGAGTAAGTGCAGCAGCAGATGGAGTGATCAAGCGTACAAGTGGCGATTATATGGGGATGATAGCTACCGTTATCAACGGAGTTGCGATGCAAGAAGCGTGTGAGCATATAGGGATTAGTGCACGACTTCAAACCGCAATAAAAATGGAACAAATCGCAGAGCCTTATATTGTAAGACGAGCGAAAAGACATCTTGAAAAGGGGCGTGTAGTTATTTTTAGTGCAGGAACTGGAAACCCATTTTTTACCACTGACACAGCAGCTACGCTTAGAGCTAGTGAAATTGAAGCTACTATGCTTATAAAAGCTACAAAAGTAGATGGGGTATACGATAAAGATCCACATAAATATGATGACGCTAAAAAACTTGATACACTCAGTTATGATGAAGCGTTAAAAGATCATATTAAAGTGATGGATGACACAGCTATTGCTTTAGCAAAGGAAAATGGACTTCCTCTTGTAGTGGCAAATATGAATTTAAAAGGGAACTTACTAAAAATAGTCAATGGTGATTATTCACAGTGTTCTGTAGTACGATAAATCAATATAAAATAAAATTTTAGGAGAATGAAAAATATGATGCGATTAGAAGAGACATTGTCACAAGCATTAGAAAGAGTAAACAACGATAGATATAGATTAAGTGTTGCTGTTGGACAAAGAGCAGATGAGTTGAGTAAAGGTGCAAAACCACTTATAGATATTTCGTTAACAAAAAATATGAAATATACTGATATTGCTATAGAAGAGATTGCAACAGGTGCGTTGATAATAGAATCTATAGAATAGATTCTAGTGACTTTTCAAGAAAGCATAGCTTTTGAATAGATTTTTAGAGAGTTTAAAATATGTAAAGTCTATAGATGAAGCTATAGAGCTTTTAAAATCAAATTGTGAGTTTACAGAGGATATTGCAAAAGCTTTAGAGCTTTCCCAAGAAGCTCATGCTAATCAAAAAAGAAAAAGTGGAGAGCCATATGTGGTTCACCCAATTCTTGTCGCAGTGATCACTGCATATTTTTCCCATGATGAACATATGATTATAGCGGCACTTTTACATGATGTGGTGGAGGATACACGATTTTCACTTCTTGATATTCAAGAGCAGTTTGGTGTTGATATTACCCATATTGTAGATGGCTTAACCAAAATAACTGAGATACGAGAGCATGAACTTACAAGCTCGAAAGATAAAAGTAAACTTCTTTTCTCTGCACTTACTTTTCGAAAAATGTTAGTAGCTTCTATTGATGATGTGCGTGTGATGGTAGTAAAATTGTGTGATAGGGTACACAATATGCTCACTTTGGATGCTTTACCTTTAGATAAACAGGAGCGAATCTCAGAAGAGACACTTTTGGTATATGCCCCTATAGCACATAGGTTGGGTATTTCAACGATCAAAAATCTTTTAGAAGATACCGCATTTTTTTATCTTTATCCAAAAGAGTATGAGAAAATTGATCTGTATATGAAAGAGTATCAACAAGAGATGCAACTTACTTTAAACAAGTTTTTATCAAAGACCAAAAATATTTTAGATAAAAACGGTTTTGCAGATGGGGTTAAGATCCTTAGTCGTATCAAGCACTACTACTCTATTTATTTAAAAATGCAACGAAAAGGGGTCAGTATCGATGAGGTATTAGATCTTTTTGCAATACGGGTTTTAGTAAAAGAGTCACTTGATTGTTATAAGGTTTTAGGGATCATTAACACAAACTACAAACCACTTGTCTCAAGACTTAAAGATTATATCTCAATCCCAAAAGAGAATGGGTATCAAACGATCCATACAACCGTATTTTCAAATTCAAAAATCTTTGAGGTGCAGATACGAACTTTTGAGATGCATGAGATTGCTGAGTATGGAGTAGCCGCTCATTGGAAATACAAAAGTGGCTCAAGAGTCTCAACTCCAAAGCTAGATTGGCTCCACTCGTTAGCTGCAAATGACTCCAATGTGGAGGAGTTTTATGATGATGCAAAGCAGGATTTGTATAGTGAAAATATTGTGATATACTCTCCAAAAGGGGATATATTTATGATGCCAAGGGGATCAACAGCGTTTGATTTTGCTTATGAGATCCATACTGATCTGGGAAACTATGCACAAGAAGCTATTATCAATAAAGTAAAAAAGCCACTTTTAACACAGCTTAAAAGTGGTGATATCGTCTCAATTGAAAAAGGGAAGCATGTGATACCAAGGTGTACTTGGCAAGATATGGTTCAAACAACAAAAGCGAAAAAATCGATTAAAACTTTATGCCACAATCGACTTAAACATATAGATCAAATGACATCAAAAAATATTTTACAAACTATTTTTTCAAGATACAAAGGAGCAGTAGATGAGGAGATCGCACAATTAAAGATAAATAACCTTTCAAAACTTGTATACAATCTGGATCACTTGAAAAATATAAAAAAAATGATCTTAAAAAATATACGAAAAAAAGAGGGGATTTTTGCTCGATTTAAAGTACAAAGTTTAGGACTTCGTAAAATTCAGTTTGATAATGTGCTGGTATATTCAAATTTTAGCATAAATTCTGTATCATTTGACCACTGTTGTCATCCGAAGTTTGGTGATAATATTGTAGCTTTAAAACACAATAAAAATGCAGTGATACATCATAAAATGTGTGAAACTGCTTATAAATTGATCAAAAAAAACAATGAGATGCTTTTTTGTGACTGGGTCAACGATAAGTTTTATAAATATAAAATGGTAGTGAGTTTTCCTAATGTTCGTGGAGAACTTGCAAGATTGCTTACCTATTTATCTGTAGAGCATGAGGCGACTGTTTTATCATTGGATTATGGGCGTGATATACACGCTTCAAATCAATACTGTACAATAGATTTTGAGATGAAAAATGAGAATAAAGAAAAAGTAAAAGCGATGATAGCACAAAAAGTGAGAATTATAGAGTTTTATCAAAGCTTAGACGCATACAAGTAGGGAGAATATGGAAAAAAAATTAGAAGTGGCATTACAAGAGTTATCAAGAGGGTCAGAAGAGATTATCGATAATGAAAGATTAGAAGAGTTACTTAAAAATTATTTTGAAAATGGGACAACATATTTTGTTAAAGCGGGATTTGATCCAACGGCACCAGATCTTCATCTAGGGCATACAGTTCTTTTGCAAAAGTTAGCAGCTTTTCAAAAATATGGGGGTCGCGTACAGTTTTTAATAGGTGATTTTACTGCTATGATAGGTGATCCAACTGGAAAAAGTGCTACAAGAAAAGTGCTTACAAAAGAGGATGTTGTCAAAAATATACAAAGTTATACTACACAAGCTTTTAAAATACTTGATGAATCAAAAACACAAGTGGTGTATAATGATGATTGGCTCCAAAGTCTAGGGGCAAGTGGGATATTGCAACTTTCATCACATTTGACAGTTGCTCGAATGTTAGAGCGGGATGATTTTTCAAAACGATACGCTTCAAATACCCCAATTGCAGTGAGTGAGTTTTTATATCCACTCCTTCAAGGATATGACAGTGTTCATCTTAAATCCGATGTGGAATTAGGGGGAACCGATCAAAAATTTAACCTTTTGATGGGGCGACAACTTCAAAAAATATATGGTGTTGGGAAGCAACAAGTGGTGATGATGATGCCAATTCTTGAAGGGCTTGATGGAGTTCAAAAGATGTCAAAATCTTTAGGAAACTACATTGGAGTTACCGATGAGCCAAATGATATGTTTGGAAAAGTTTTAAGTATTAGCGATGATCTGATGTGGCGATATTATGAACTTCTTTCAACAAATACTTTAGAGACCATTGAACAGATGAAAAGTGATGTGGCAAATGGAACACTCCATCCAAAAAAAGCAAAAGAGAATCTTGCTATGGAGATTGTAGATAGATACCATGGAAGTGGTAGTGGAGAAAAAGCAGCAAATGAGTTTGCGAAAATTTTTGCCAAAAAAGATATCCCAACACAAATGGATCAGTTCCTATTTGAAACAGAAGTAGGGATACTTCAAGCTTTAGTTGAGTGTAAATTAGTCCCATCTACTTCACAAGCAAGAAGAGATATTAAAGGTGGGGCGGTAAAATTAGACCAAATCAAAGTTGAAGATGATAAAATGGTACTAAGAAGCGGAGAGTATGTTTTACAAAAAGGGAAAAAAGCCTTTGCAAAAGTAATAGTAAAGTAGTATAAGGGTATTGATGAAGATAGGAAAATATAGCATAGAAAAGCCAATTATTCAAGGTGGAATGGGTGTTGGTATTAGCTGGGATAGATTAGCTGGTGCTGTTTCAAAAGAGGGTGGTTTAGGTGTTGTTAGTGCAGTTGGAACTGGTTATTATGAAAATAAAAAGTTTTCAAAGAAAAATGTCAAAGATAAACCATTTTCTGAGCAAAATTTTTATTCAAAAGAAGCATTGTTTGAAATAATTCAAAATACCCGTAAAGTGTGTGGAGATAAACCAATTGGGGTGAATATTTTATATGCCATTAATGATTATGGTAGAGTAGTGCAAGATAGTTGTGAAGCGGGAGCAGATATTATTATCACAGGAGCTGGGATCCCTACAAATATGCCTGAGTTTACCAAAGAGTATCCAGATGTGGCACTGGTTCCAATTGTAAGTAGTGCACGAGCTTTAAAACTTATTTGTAAAAAGTGGAAGCGGTACGATAAGCTTCCTGATGCTGTAATTGTTGAAGGTCCTTTAAGTGGAGGGCATCAAGGATTTAAGTATGAGGATTGTTTCAAAGAGGAATCGCAACTTGAAAATATAGTTCCAGAAGTGATTGAGGAAGCAAAAAAATGGGATAATATTCCAGTTATAGCTGCAGGTGGTATTTGGGATAAAAATGATATCGATAAATTTTTAGCTATGGGGTGTGCAGGGGTGCAAATGGCGACACGATTTATAGGTACCTATGAGTGTGATGCAGATCCAGAGTTGAAAAAAGTACTTTTAGAAGCAAAAGAGGATGACATTAAATTGCTTAAATCTCCTGTAGGGCTTCCAGCAAGAGGTGTGAGAACGCAGCTTCAAAAGTCTATTGAAGAGGGAACCGCTCCAAAGGTTTCATGTATCAGTAATTGTGTAGCTCCATGTAATCGTGGAGAGGAAGCAAAAGCGGTGGGATACTGTATCGCTGATAGATTAGGAGCTGCGTATCAAGGGGATACACAAACAGGTCTATTTTTTACAGGATCAAATGGCTATAAAATAGAAAAAATAATTAGTGTAAAAGAGCTTATGGATAAACTTACATCTGGTGAATAGGTTTTATATTTGAAAAAACTATTTTTAATCTTTTTATTTATCGCTTGTCAGTTATTAGGTGCGACACAAAGTGAGCATCAAGATAGATTTACACAAGCAAAAAAACAGTATCTTCAAGCAATTATGACAAGTGATACAAAAAAAGAGATAGAGAGTTTAAAAGATCTTATAATATATGGTGAAAAACTCAATGAAAATACTTGGAAATATAAAAAAGAGCTCAATAAACTAGGGGGAAGTATTACAGAACCTAAAAAGGTAACAACGCAAACAGTACTTAAACCAAAGCAGCCTCCAAAACAACCCCCAAAACAAGCTCCTTCAATAGTACAACAACCTTTACAAACAACGATAAAAACTGTTACACAAAATGAAAATAGCATCTCTTTAGAGTTTAATCGACGAGTGAATAAATCTTTTATCGACTATAGTAAATTCAAAGATGGAGATGATTTTTATGATCAGTTTGATATAAAAGGGTATTTTAAAGACGCATATCCAACAAAACTTGCTATGAATGGGGTAGATAGAATTATTATCACCCAACATACAAATGATACTTTAAGAATCCGTTTTAAAAATAGAAGTAATCTGAAGATTATTTATATTATCAATAAAAGCTCAATTATCATTAAAGTACTCAATCTTAAAACTCAAAAAACAGGTCAAGTCCCTACGATCCCTGATGGAGATATCTTTTACCCATCAAGAAAAACAATAGTAATAGACCCAGGGCATGGTGGAAAAGACCCAGGGGCAGTAAATGGAAAATTGTATGAAAAAGATGTGGTTTTAGATGTAAGTAAATATTTAAAAGAGGAGCTAGAGAAAAATGGCTTTAAAGTGTATCTTACAAGAAGTAGTGATAAGTATCTAAAACTCTCAACAAGAACTCAATATGCCAATAGGAAAAATGCTGATCTTTTTATCTCAATTCATGCCAATGCTGTAGCCAAATCAAATGCCCATAAAGTGTATGGGATAGAAACCTATTTTTAAAGCTTGACAAGAAGTGAAAGAGCCAAAAGGGTTGCTGCTTTGGAAAACAAAGGGGATATGGATGATATGAGTTGGGGGAGTAAAGCTCATTTTTAACGATACTCAATAATCAAAAATCACCGCTTCCAATAAACTAGCGATCGATATTCAGGGGAATAATATCTATCAACTTCAAAGGTTATGGAAAAATACTATCAAAGACAATGGGGTAGAGAGGAATTATTTTTGGGTACTAGTGGGAGCTCAAATGCCCGGCCAGTGCTTATAGAAATAGGGTATCTCTCTAATCCACAAGAGGCAAAAGGGTGAAAACAAAAAAAATACCAACAAAACATAGCAGCAGGGATAGCCCAAAGGGATTAGAAGTTACTTTCGGAAAAATAACTAACTCAATCTTTTAGTCTTTTTCGCTTTATAGACCCTTTGTTTCCATCTACATCAAAAGTTCCGCAGTGGTATTAAAGTTATCATAAAAACTTCCCTGTATTTGGTCTGTTCCATCTTGTATAGTATAAGTAGAGCCACTTGAACTATAAGTTCCATCTATTATATTAAATCCTGTTGAATTATTGACCATAGTAGATACTTGTACAACATTAGTTCCAAATTAAAATCTAAAGTGATAGTTGAGTTGATAGGATCTATTAAAGCTTGCCCCGGTGTTACCCCATAATTTTTCCATTATAGGTAGCAGTTCCATAAGAGGAGATATCGCTTACTAAATTTGCCCCTCTATCCATACTTTGTCAGGGTAAAGAGGATCGGCTGCCGTATCACTACCGTGTCCCCAATCCCCAATCAAACCCATCATCAGTTCGGCTACCATTTAGATAAACTCCTGGTAATGCTCCTGTATAGTCATCTTTGATATTGGCAATCCAACCACTTCCTGGTTGGGGAGGTGATGTATTCCATTGGTGATAAACTCTCTTTGAAGATCCCCAAGGCTATTGACATTAATATCGTTCGTTCCAGGCTAATAGAGAAAAGTGATTGAGAGGCATCGGTGAGAATATCTGTAGCAGCTTCACTCGCTATCATCTAGCACCTCCCCTGCCCGGCTCTTGTGAGTCACCATTTTCCTCATTGGGAGTCTGCGGATTTTGAGAGTTTGTTCCTCATCAGATGGGATAGAAACACCCCCTCATCATATCCTGATTCTTGCTCATTTTCTCTTGCACCCAGGAAGTTTTGTTCAAGTTATTTCAAGCTGTTCTTGGGTTGCCTCTTGTGGTGTTGTAGGGGCTTCGTTTGGTCTTATGAGGGTAAACTCGCTTGGAGTTAAGTCACCTCTCCAAAAGGGGTGATCACCACCACCTCCCCTCAGTAGCTACCACTAGCATATCCCCATTTGGTAAAAATCTCTACAAAGAAATTGGTCCCTCTTATACCAATTGATGCTGATTTTGTTTTGAGTGTAAATTTACTTGGATTGATCTTTCCTATTTGTCCTGCTGATAGCTTTAAGAACCCCTTTGGTCATCCCAAAGAGGCTTTTGTCGCATCAGGTTTTGGCTATCAAAAGTACTCTTCTACATCAAAAGAGGAGTTCTTCCCAAGGGAGATGACAGTTTTGTCCTTGAAAACTATTTAGGTCGTCAGACTTCCCCTGTGGCTAGCGTATCTTTTTCCTCTAATAAAGATCCAATGATCGGCGTGAGTGTTTGGGTATCTCTTGTGATGATTTACCTCCCCGCTTAAGGCGGTAATCTCCTCAATATTTCCAAATAAAGTGAATTACGAAAAGTAGAGCAGTTAATATTAGCTTTTCATATTTTTCCTTAAAATGATACCATAAAATTCAAGTTGGCACTTCGTTTTTTATAGGTATAGGCATTGATGTTTGATTTAGCTTTGGTCTCGTTGACTCTAAAGCTATACTTTGTGATTTGTTGAGTTTTGAAAGATTGAAAGTGAAATTTTGTACTTTGTCATCTCTTTTTTGGAAGCATGGTACCTATATCTTTGTAGTCACTCTTTTCAAGTTGGTAATAATAGTGGTATCATAAAATCTCTAAGAAGTTTTAGAGTAGAAAAATTTATATTTGTTGATATCATACTGATGTCGAATTCTTGTCCCTCTCGTTTTCCTTTGTGTCTCAAAAGAGGTTGAAAGGGAGATTTTTTGTTTCTCTTGTAAAAGGATAGTGTATCCTACTGCTATCTCTTTGATATCAGCATTTTATCTTGGTCTATTTGTTTGATCATCTTTTCTTTTTGTATTTTTAAATCAACTCCAAGGAGATGGTTTGAGTATATGTTAGTTTAAAACTATTGGCAATACCATAGAGATAGATTGACTGATCTCCCCCTATCCAAATATGGTCATAAGTAAAAGAGGTGAGGTTTTTGTATTTTTGATTGGTATAACCTATCCCACTGGTTATTGAGGTTAAAAAGATATTATTTTCATTATACTCTTTTTGTTTTTGCATATAAACTACCCCAGTAGACTCCATGAAAGATTTTTGGTTGTGTTGTAATGGAACGATTAAGTTTCCGGCAACTATAGCTTTGAAATTGGTATCTGATTTTTATCAGTGTCGTTATTAAGAGGAGTGCGTTGACCATGGTGATATTTTCATAAGTGTTGTTATTGATATTATTATCCCAACCGATTTCAAAAATTGCCCTCCACTTATGTGGTATCCTTTCTCTTCCCTTTCAATAATGCGGATAAATTTTTCTACATTTTTCTCACGGTTGGTGGGATAGGAGAGGAAGTACAGCACTAAACTCTTTTTTGCTTCTTGATACGATTTCATCATCAATAAAGTTCTTGCATACTCAAGTCTTACTCTATGGTTGGTAGGTTCTAAGATCAAAATTCTATCAAAAGAGGTGAGGCAAATTCATACTTTTTGAGTTCAAGCACTTCTTGCATAATAAAAGTTGATAAGTTTGTGTTGAGGTATTGCTCTACAAGTTGGCTAAAGATTTCAAAAGATTGTGAATATTCAGAAGCGATGAAGTGAGTATAGCCTTTGGCATACTGTTTATTGGCATTTGCATCATCCACAAAATCCAACACTAGCACCATAAAGTGTTGTGGTGATGAGGCAAATAGTTACAAGAGTAAAGAGTTTTTTAAACATGATAAAACCTTTTCATGATAATTTTACTATTATACTTTAAAAAAAAGTTTAATTTAAAAACAAATCGCTACTCAATGATTACATCCACTTTGTCTATTTGATGGGATGAAGATTGTCATTAGCATATTTTAAATGCAACTCTTTTTCAAGGAAAAACTTGACTAAATCTTTATCTAGTTCCACATCTTTTACCATAAAGAGAGTATTTTGATTCGATTGATTTAAGGTGTTTGGTTTTTGTAAGGTCTATCAGAAGCGGTGAGTGCTTCAAAGATATCAGCAATAGCAATAATTCTTGCCTCAAAACTTATCTCATCCCCTTGAAGACCAAATGGATACCCACCACCACAGATCTTTTCGTGGTGTCCTCGGCGATAATGGGAACATTTTTGAGTTTTTTGGAAAAGGAGAGAGTTTAAAATATCAATACTTAGTTTTGCATGGTTGTTGATATTAAACCTTTCTTGATCGGTAAGGGTTCCTTTGGTAATAGAATTTTTATCTCATCTTCTGTAAAGAAGATTTTGTTTTTTCCATCAATAGTTATTTTGATTTTTGCTATTTGATGTACTTTTTCAATCTTATCCTCTGACATAAATTCCCCACCAAAGTTCATCTCATATAAAAATTGAAAATCTTCATCAAGTTTTTATTAAATCATCATATTCTTTTAAATTGTTCTTTTTTGTAATACTTTTGTAACTTTTCTTTAAAAATTCTATCTCTTTTTCTCTTTTGAGTAGTTCTAATTTTGTTTTGACTAAATCAATTCTATCATAAATAGTTTCTAGTTTTGTTGCTTTATCTACACCACATGATCAGGGGTGGTTATCTTTAACATCGTGCATCCAAGCCCATCTACATCAATCTCTTTGAGTTGAAACTTATCAAAAACTATCTTTATAAATACCCTCATTGTCTTCATTGATCGCACGTTGGCTATATCTAAAGCTATTTGGGAAACCCGATTGATATGCCCTTGGGTGTATTTTGATTTTTCCCCCAATAGCAGTAGCGATCGCTTGGATAAAAGAGTTCAATAGGTTTTCTAAATCATGCACTAGTTTTTGTTGTGTTATAGACATAGCAGCTTGTGAGTTGATGATAAAATCAATTTTCATCATCACTACTAAAGGGGATACTTTTGCCATTTTTGTCTTGTTTTGTTTATGAGTTGAAGCACCCCAATAATATCATCATCGTAATTTTTCATAGGAACCACTAGCATCGATTTTGTTCGATAACCAGTCGCGATATCAAACGCTTTGGGTCACTCAAAGTTGAACTCTTTTGATTGATAAACATCCTCAATATTGATCAACTTTCCATTTAAGGCACAACTGACTGAGATATTGATATCATTTGAGTGCCATCCTTTTTGTATAAAGATTTGGCCAAGGGATTGTCCTTTGGCACTTGAAGGTAATATCTAAAGGAATCTGTTGCACCGCTGTAAATTTTAATGATTTTTCATCATCGCACAAAAGATAAAAGGTTCCTGCATCGCATTGATTATCTTCTTTGCATTGGTGAGTATTTTTGCATTATGATGTGCAAATCTTTCTCTGTAGTTAAAGATAACCAATCTCATTGAGAAGATCTATGTAGTTATGTTCATTTGTTTGCATGGTTTATTATACCTAAAAAATCATAACTTTACCCCTTTATTAGTGTGGACAAAAACACCATTGAAATCAAAGAAGGAGGCTCCTGTATATAGTGTTCACCGTTCTATATATTTTATAAATGTTTTATTTGTTTTATCATCCCAACTTTCCAAGGTTTGTAAATATCTTGAGTGCCTCTTGAAAATCGCTTTTTGTAAAGTTTTATAGCATGATGATACAACTCTAACTCCTCTAAAGTCTCTTTTTTGGGACCGGAATAGAGTTTATGGTGATTCATCTGTTATAATCGTGTATTTGCCCAGGATCTCTATAGGCTCTTTTCCCTTTACTGTGACGAGGTCAAGAAATCTAAATATATAGTTTTTCATTATTGATTTTCTCTTTGGTAAGTTTGAAATATTACATTTGAGATTGTAAAAGATTTACAAAGTGATTCTAGTCTCGCCCTAAGTTGATAGGGATCACCTATAACGGTATAGTAGTCACTTCTTTGACTACTTCCCATCTCTCCTGCTATAACAACACCTGTATTTAATCAATACCAATGTCAACTATTGGAACACCATTTGTTTTTGACATTTGTACAACATCATAAACCGCTCATCATTTTCAAATTTTTGATTTAATTTATCAAGCATATGTAGTTGTTCCATAGTTGCTATAACCGCACGCTCTGCATGATGCGGAACATTTCAGGGGCATTCCAGTATGCCATAATCGCATCCCCGATAAATTTATCAACAGTACCATATTGATGAATTATTATATCGGTCATAGGATCCATATACTCATTCATAAACTCTATAAGAACTTTTGCATTTGGCATCGCTTCTGAGATATTGGTAAGCCTCTTACATCACTAAAAATACAGTAGCCTCTTTTTCCATGGCAGCAAATGTGGTATCTTAAGTTTGCAAGAAGTGATTCCATCACCTCTTTGGAGACTTTTGAAGCAAATTTGTTTTTAATCGCTCTGGTTTGTCTTTGTTCTAAAAAATAATTTAAGAGTGATAGCTCTAATATTGCCCAATGATTGTTAAAAGGGAAATAAAATGTTTAGATGAAACCATATTCAAACAAAGCGATAAATATCAAATAGTTATCTAAAAGAGCCAATCCTAATATAATAAAAATAGCCACACTCAATGAAAAATAGGCGATAGTCATCACCACAACTAAACTAAGCAAAAGGATGTAAAATATTGACACCATCTATCAAGAGGGTTTTTGGCAATAAATCTTGTGTTAAGATATTGTCTACTAGATTTGCATGCACCTCTACCCCAGGGTATACCGATTCAAAAGGGTTGCACGAAGATCCAAGACCGGCGGCACTTTGTCCCTATGATAGCGATTTTCCCCTCAATATCTTTTGGATTAAGTTATTTTGGAGAATATCAATAGCTGAGATATATTGGAAAGATTTTTACCCCCTCTAAAATTTACAATAGAACGACCATGTCTATCGGTTGGAATTTTAAAATCACCAACCTCTATCCACCACTCCATTTTGATCATAATTAACAAAAACTTTTTTGTATCTGAGATAACTCTGATAATCTCTAGACTGCGAGTGATGGGTAGAGTTGTTCTTGATATTTGATAAGTAGTGGGACGCTACTTACCACCCCTGTAAACATCAGGAACATTGTTGAAAAAACCCTTGAATAGGAGTTTTGTTGAAGAATTGGTAGGTTTAAAATAGTTCCATACGCTTCTATAACGCGGTCTTTGTTTGCTTCATTGAGACCCTTTGAAGTAAATAGCAGGGATATTTGGGAGGTTCTTTTTCTGCAAAATCCTCTTTGAGGAGTTAGTGGTACCCCAATATGGTAGAAGTTTGAGCGATTATAGAAGCAAAATAGTGATCATTATGCGGTATGTTTTGTGTTGTTTTGATATTGTATTTTTCTATTATTTTGTAAGTTAGTTCTATCCTCCTCTGCAAAAGCAATATCCATCCCAATCAACCCAACCCCTGCATTACTCATATTGATTAAAAGTTCTGCGACGGTATCTCGACTCCAAGGCCATTGTCCAACTTGGTAGAGTGATTTATCATCTAAATCAATAATAACAACATTGCCACTGTTTTCTACCTCTCCTCTTAAGATAAACATATAGTCTCTAAGATTATCATCAAAACTACTTAAAAGTTGAGGGTATATAGGTATAAAAACTATGTCTTAATAAAAATGAGAAAGATAATACAAGGTAGTAAAAAAACTTTTTAATATGTTTGTCATGCCCAAACTCGATAATCTCATCTGTTTGTAAAACGGTTCCACAAGTGAGAAGAAGATTTAAGCTTTGAAGCTCCTCTTTTATCTCTTTGGCTCAAAGGAGGTTTAAGGTGACAAATATGTAGAGTGATATCATCCCTTTGAAGTTTTGTGAGCTCTTTTTCAAGAATTTTTGGAGTGAGTGTTTGCTCTCAAAAGCTAGTTTTCCATCCTGGGAAAGAAACATCAATGATAAAGTTGAGATAGTTTGGTCACGGTTGATAATCTCCCAAAGATTATCACAACAATAGGTATCAGAACTCAAGAAGGAATGCGTCCCTTTTTTTATAAGAAATCCATTGCTATATTTTTGTATGGTTATTTTTATAGGGATTAGGGTTGTTTCACTCTATAGTGTAGCTATAGTTAAGTTCTATTGGGATAGTTCAACTGCATTAAGATCGCCGTGGAAGTTTTATTTTAGTAAAGTCGGCCATATATCCCAATTGAAGAAATATGTTTTTTGAGGTTTGTAGATTTTCAACTCTTGCGTATATTTTCAAAGGTTTTGTTCTTGTTTCAAAAAGTGTTGTCTATCAAAAAGCGATATCAAGAATATGGTCAAGGTGAGTATGGGTGATAAATATATGTTCTATTTTTGAAATATCCTCATGGGAACTATTGAGAATATTTCACATCGATAATAATATTTGTAGCTACTTCAAAGAGGTAAGTGCAGTTTTGAGTGATTTACCACCACTTGCACCTAAACTTTAATAGATTGATTTTTATTTTGACTCAGTGTTGGTTTCTCCATTTTTTAACACTTTTAAAATACCTCACCTTATCTCTTGTACAAGTATTTTTGTTTCTTTTATCTCTTGGAAGAGTATTGATGTCAAAAAACTTTGCATCACTATTCCCACGAAAGATGTTTTTTATCAATATACAGTTTGAAAAATATTTTTCAATGCCTCTTATATTTCTATAGTTAACCAAAAAATACCAATATCTTTCTCTTCATTTTTTTGTTCAAAATATTTTTCCAAGATATTTTTTTTTCTATGGATATATTAGACTCTTCTCTAAACTCTCTTGTAGCGGTTTGAAAGTCAGTTTCCCCTTTGAGTGCGACCCCTTTTAAAAAGCCCCAACGGTTTTGCTTGCCACCGACTTACATAAAGTATTTTGATACTATTTTTTCCACTTTATACAAAGGAGATACCAAAAGCTTTTATTTTCATTTAGACCACTTTTTTGTTGTAAATATAGTAAGTTACAAAGAATAATATAATATTGGCATTATTGTACCAATTTCACCTAAATTATCCCCCTAAGCTGAGTTTTGGAGCAAAAAAGTACTCCCCAAATAATAAGTGTCATAAATATAGTCAAAGAGGTAAACCCGCAGTGTTAAAAAAACGGCTACTTGGGTTGGTTAAAGGAGAAGATAATCACTATCAAAGGAGGAGGACAAAGGGCATAAATACCTGTCCATATAGGATTGTTTTGATTTTGTTGGTATTGAAATCTTGATTTTCAAGAAGTAAAATAGTGCGTATGGCGTCTATGATGAAAATTGCGTATCCCTTTGTAAGCATTGTTGATAATCTTTGGTTCAAACCCCCCTCCAAGGTGTAGAGAAATTTTTCATGACTGATTTTGAGTTTTGAGCTATTTCAATTGATTATCTACGGTTTTGTTATAATTTTAGCATCTATGACATACCATCCGGTTGTTTTGGAAATAGGCTTTTGTGCCACAATAATCTCCTCTACATCTTGATTTTTGTTTTGAAGATATGGATATCTTCTGCTTTCTTTTCTAGTGGATAGAGCCTTTAAAATAGACAAATAGTCGTTGTATTTCAAAAAAATATTTGTTTTTCATTGACAAAATAGCTATTGTCTAGAATCTTATTTTTGCTTTGAGAAAGTATGCTAGGGGGTTGTTTGTAACACTATCAACAACAAAGTGATGATGGCTGAGAGTATTAAAATAGGTTTGAGAATATCTGATTTGAGATACTCAGGAGTAAAAACTCACCAACTCGTTGTTTCGTACCAAAACAGTAAGGTGACAATCCAAGCAAATACTAACGAAAGGGGCAAAGTGATAGTAAAAGTAAAAAAAACGTTGTAAATCACATGAGAAGTTGTAAGTTTGCAGAGTTAGGGAGTTTTCTAAATTTTGCAAAGGTCAATCCTACAAAAAGAATTCCAAAGAGATAAGGATAATAAAAAGTATTTGAGGTACTTTAATAAAAGGTATTTAGTAATAATTTTCATAGCGTTGCTTTAAGTGTGTATTTAGATTTTACCTCTTCAAGTGAGAGTGTTTTAGAGACTCTATCGCTTCAATTGTATAGAGGGTATTATATCCTCTAAAGCTTTGAGTTCCTCTTTGGTAAAGTTTGATAAGACATAGTTGGCCACTTCTGATTTGTGTGATGGTTTCCTATCCCAAAACGGACACGGATGTAGTCATTTCCTATATGGGCATCAATAGAACGCAATCCGTTGTGTCCCCCATGCCTCCACCTAGCTTGAACTTTACGGTTCCAAATGGCAAATCTAAATCATCGTGTACTATTATGATATTGCTGTTTTCAATCATAATACTCCACGATATTGACAATAGAAGCTCCACTATCATTCATAAATGTTTGTGGTTTTGCATAGATATTATAAGGTGTTTTTCACTTCTGCTTTGAAGTTGTGGTTGGAATATTGGTTGTGGTTAGGTTTTGGTTATCGTGTCGATAACCATAAAACCCTATATTGTGTCGATGAGTTCGTATTTATCACCTGGATTGCAAGTCCGGCTGATGAGGTACATCAATCTAGTCTTTTGACTATTTTGCTTTGATTACACCAACAACTGGTACTCTTGGGTCTAAACACTCAACACAATTGGTAATTTAATATCTCTTACAAAGGTAGTTGTCACCTGTATCTAAATCTGTTACATCAAATCTAGACTCTTACGGTAAGTTTTTCTATAGTACATTTACTGCTCTCTGTTTCTGTGGTATACTAAAAGACCTTTGTTTTAAGACCTTTTGGGATCCCCTCTGCAACTACTGGTACAGTATATGTTGCTCTCTTACACCTGGTTGTGCTACCATCAAATCTACATGTAAAAGTGATGATGTTATTGGGTGTTTTGTTACTCTTGTACTACAACTTTTGTAAGTTGTCCTGCAACATCTATATCAAATAGAGCTGTAGCTTTGTTTTTCAAAAATCTGATATAGTCATTTATTTTAAATGCAGCATTTACGTTTTCCATACCTTTTCCGTAAATGTTGGCAATTAGATAACCATCTCGTCTCAACTGTTTTGTAGATTGTTTTGCGATACTATCTCTAAGTATACCTTTTAGCATTGTGTTTCCTTGTTTTAAATTGAACGCGAATTGTACCCAAATGTTATTTAGTTTAGATTAAAAATAGATTAATAAAGAGAAGATTTAAAGTGATGAACTATTTATTATTTAAAAACTATTTAAAACAAGCTCCTGTATAAGTTTTTCCTTTATATTGATAAGTTTTGATTGGAAGCAGTTATCACCCCTTTGTGTCTTTCTCAGAATGATTTTATCAGCAATTAGAGTCCCAACCCTGTTCCTACTGATTGGTGTTTGGTAGTAAAATAGGGTTCAAATATTTTATCAATGATATTTTCATCGATTCCACCACCATTGTCTTTGATTTGGATGAGTAAAGGTTTTTTTCTAAAAGTTTTGTATTGATAAATAAAATTCGTTCATCCTCTTTTGGGATATGATATTTTAAAGCATCTTTAGAGTTGTTGATATGATAAAAGCCTCCTATGAGTTCGTTGAAATATTTCCATATATTTGTAAGTCACTTTCTATATCAACTACTAATTTTATATAATTATTTTCAGTAGAAGAACTGACTAAATTGAGCGATTTCTCAATCGCTTTTTTGAGACTAATTTGCTCATATTGGGTGTCTCCTTTGATAAAGTCTCTAAAGTTATTGATAGTTTCTGAGAGATATTGGGACTGTTGGACTATCAAATCTGAAAATTTGATTATCTCTTCTTGGTCAATATTCCCGATAAAGGAGTATTTTCATTTCAATCCACTCGCACTGGTGGTAATTATACTTAAAAGGTTGTCTCCACTGATGAACATCATTTCCTATCATCTCTCTCCCATTAGAGCAGAAGTTTTTGATTGCTCTGTAAAGAAAGCTTTTCTTGTGCTTTGATGGATTTCTTGCTCTTTTTCTAAAAGTTCTATCAGTGTGAAAACCTAACATTCGTGATGGTTTTCCATCTTTATCAAAAAAAAAATATTTCCCTTGATAAAATCCATTTATACTTCTCATCTTTGCATTTGAGTCTTATTTTCTAGATTGTATGGATTTTGATGGATTTCAAAATGATTTTCAAGTGCTTTTTTGTCTTTTCTTTATCACCCATCACAAATAAGCTCAAATGCTTTCCCTTTATCCTCTATCTCATTCTCTTCATACCCCAACATATTTTTCCGACGTTTTGAAAAAAATGCTTTATAAATCTTGACATCCCAATCCCAAATACCATCATTGACTGCACTTAAAGTAAGTTCAAATCTTTCATTGAGTTTTAAAAGTCTCTTTTGATGATTTGATAGTATCAATCATCTCATTTAAAGAAGGATAAAAGTTCTATCTCTTTAGTGTGATGATACTCTATATTTTTTTGAGTGGAATTCCTAAAATCATCTCTTTGTGAGATGTTAAAGATGATTTACTAATCGGATTTAAAATAAGCTTTTTAATCAAGAACAACCCAAAAAAATAATCAACATGATAGAGATAAGAAGAGTGATAAAAAAAACTTTTGTGATAAGGTTTTCAAGCTCCTCTTCTATGTATCTGTCAGTAGAATAAATCTCTATTTTGGCAAGTTTGTATCATTGTTTGAAGACAATAGTTTCTTGTTGTAAAAATATATTTTTGTAAAAAATCTTTATATTTTTGGAGTCTCTTTATAATCTATAGGATTCCACTTGGTGTCTCGTATTTTTCCACTTTGAAAAAACTCTTCACCTAAAATAGTTCCCATATTGTAGTCATAAATCATAATAGCTACAATATTTTTATCCTCATCTCATTAAGAATAAGGTTTTCATATTCATTTATAGAATAAGATTCAATAAAGGGAGGAGACTTTTCCCTAATCTTGAAAGGGTAGTTTGTGATGTGGTGGTGAGATTTTTGAAAAGTTTCTCTTTCGTATCAAAATAATCATGGGTCAAAAATAGAGACATAATCAAAAAAATTACACAAACTACTATAGCACTTAAGATGGTATATAAAAGTATCTTGATTTGTTGAGATTCATATATTTATCACTACCTGATTTCGTCCATTTGCTTTAGCATTATATACACTTCATCAGCTCTTTTGACGGTATGTTGAATATTTTTCTCCATTTTTATAGAGTGTTCCTCCAATAGAACAAGTAATTTTTTCTACAATATTAAATTTTGAAGCTCTATTGCTTTACAAAGATGTTCAAGTACTTTGTATAAATCCTCTTGTGTTTGAATTTTTAATATCAAGACAAACTCCTCTCCACCCCAACGCACTAAAATATCATCTTTTCGTAGTGTTTTTCAATCACTCTTACAAAATCCAATCAACACTTCATCCCCAACATCATGACCAAAAAGTATCATTCACTCTTTTAAAATGGTCAGAGTATCTATTAAATGCAATAGCTAGATGTGAATTTTCATTTTCAAAATTTTCAAAAGTATTTGTTGATATTGTTCAAAATACTCTCTATTGTAAGCTCCTGTAAAGGGGTATCATGGATTGTTTTCTTGTAATTGAATATTTTCAAGCATTGTTTGGGAGATATCCGCTAAAAAAACAACTACAAAGTTTTCATCAAATTGATTGATAGAAACAGAAAATGCATGAAAAGTAAGAAGTTTTCCTAACATTGATACGATTTGTTGTGCGTGTGGTAAACTTTGCAACACCTCTATCCGAGTTCTCGCCCTCTTTAATTTTGCCTAGATGAAAAAACCGTTCATTTTCAACAAAATTCACAGATACATTGATAATTAAATTTTTAAAATCTTCTAAAGTTTTAAATCCAAAAAAAGAGAAAAAAACTCATATTAGAAAAAAGTTATCTCTTTACCATTAGTTAGTATCACAATATTATTTTGTGTGTCTGTAATCTGTTGGATGTTTTATTTTTGTTTGAAGTTTTTTTAATCTGTTTGACAATCAAAATTAAAGACTAATAAAGTGATAATAGTGGTATAAACTAGTATATGAAAATTAAAATATTTTTTCTATAGCGATAAGTCTCTCAAAATTTCCATAGCATACCATATAAGCAGCATGGTTGTTGTTATTGTCTTTAATAGAGTTGAAGATTGCTTTATATCCTTTGTTTGCTTCACTAAAATAGATACTAAAATCATCTTCATTTAAAAAGTTTTAGGAGATTTGAGAGATTTTATTTTTGATTGAATTCGTCGTATCATCTCATTATCTTGAGTTTTCTTTCGACAGAAGAGATATTGCTATTTTCTATATAATGATCTTTTCAAAATAGGAGAGGGAGTAAAAAATATTTTAAAATTATCAAATACCTTATCATAAGAGATAGATTTATCTAAGTGAAGTTGATATCCATATCGTGAAAACTAAAACCTCTTGCATCTGTTGTTCTATAACTTCAAAGGGATAGAAAACTCTACACTTCCTAGATGGTTGTCTTCGAAAACTATAGGAAATACATATCGAAAACCAGGAAATATTTTCCCTCAAACCCATAAAATGGCTGTAAAGCACTATTGACATACTCTATTGATTTTCGCACTCCAACTAAAAAGTCTCTATTTATTTGTAGCTTGTGAAATCAATAAAAAGAAGATTACTATCGTGTGTATGAAAATGAAACTGTCGAATCCTAACTCTTTGAGAACTTGATATTTTTATTTAAAAGTCTAAAAACACCTCTTGAATATTTTGTTTGGTTGTATCGGTCTCCTTTTGAATTGTTCTAAAATATCTAATACTTTTTGATTCTCCATAAATTATTTTAAAATGATTTTGTGCAGTTAGTTTTATGGAGTATTGAAAATGGTTTGGTAAACTGTTTTGTTTTACCTCTATAGATTGTTGATTGATACACTCTGTATCTCATCATCGTGGCTTTTATTGCAAATAGTTTTCTACAATAAGGGACGCTGTGATTAATAGAGTAAGAAAAATAGGGATTATATATCGATAATTCATTTCATATTTCCTATTTGTGGTATATCTTCTAAATTTACTTGAATTTTTTTGTAAACTATTGCATCTGTTTAAGAAAACCATTGAGTAATCCTTTCCATTGATTGTAGGTAGACTCAGGGATAGAGAGGATGATATTTGGAAATCACTTCTATTTGTTTTTTGAGAGAGTTTGAGTGTTGACTACAAGTGCAAACTACGGAACAAACTCACTTTTTGCTATCACCTCTATATAAAGGCTAGGTCTTCTGCAATACTCTCTTTAACTTGACTAGATGAAAATCACCTTCCAAAATACTAGTTAGGCAACACTATGGGACATCCTATAGTGGTATTTTTGTTTTTCTAGATCCCTAGGTTGTAATGGTTTTAAGTAATTTTGGGTCATAATAGCCACAAGTGAGAGTGGCTGAGTAAAAGGCAACGACTTTGGAGTTGTAAATTTAAATCTATAGAATCATCTTTTTAACTTTGCTAAAACACAGCGATAATAAGGATCATTTTTCTTGTTTTGAAAGAATAATAGGTTTACAGTTTTGAGTATTTTGTTGAAGTTTTAGGTAAGGAAGCAGTCATAAAATGGCGATATCAATTTCGTTATTTTAAATTTTTTAATAATATTTTCACGTAATCTTTTTCATAAATATATTGTGTGTTTTATTTTGGATATTTTATCAATATAATCAAAAAGTGGGGAGAGTTCCTCTACCACTTGAGATGAGCTATTTGTAGGAGGTGGAGCTACTCTTAGAAGCTGTTTGTATTCTTGGGCATACCCTACACAAACAGAAGAAAAATAGGAAAAATTTCATACATAAAAGTAGCCTTTTTATATATCAAACTTATTACTTTAAAATTATATCTTATAAAACTGTATAAATTTATCTTTTTATAATTATTTGCTATGGCAAATACTATAAAAAGTATAACCATATTAAACTTAACAAATAATTTGCTATAGGAAATAAAAATGTTAGAGTTTTTAGATATTGATGATGAGGATGTAAAGTCATTTAATTATAAAAAATAATGGAAGATGTAAAAAAATTCGTAAATCAAAAAAATTTCCCCAAACGGAACTTGCACAAACAATTGGACATAAATCAGTAAGTACCATAGGGCAAATAGAGTCAAAATATAAAAATAAACACTATATTATAGAACAACTTTACAAAATATCAGTAGCATTAGAGATAGATATTTGCGAGTTTTTAAATAGTTTTCTTAGAATGCCTTACTCTTTTTTATTTTTTGATTTGCTTTGATTTGAAAGTTATTACCTTTATCTTAATATAAAAGCAAGTAAAACTCTATACAATTTATACCCATAAAGGATAAATAAATAGCAATGATTTATGACATAAGAGTGAAAAAAGTGACAAAATTTGGTATAAATTCAGATTTACTTCAAAAATCAAAAGAGTATAATATCAACCTCTTTAGTACTTTAGAAGAGATAATTAAAGAGAAAGTAGAGACGAGAAAGATTAAATCTTGGCAAGGAGGAAAACAAAGAGTCCATAGAATCATATAATGCGAGAATTGAAAGAGATGGTGTTTTGGTAAAAAGAGTATAGGTGTTTTTAATGGTACAATTTGATGTTTATAAAAATTTAAATAAAGCTTCTAACACACACAGAATTCCTTATATGTTAGATGTTCAACACGATGCAAAATATCATCAGTCTTTGTGATTAAAGGGAAAAAGTAGCTAGTTTTGAAGAGCAAATAGCAGAGATACTCAATGCGATAGATTTCCTTATTAGAGGATTTTAAGTGTCAACCTTCTTAGCTATTACATCAATTTATCTTTTATCCTTATAGGCTTTATTGTAAAAAAGTTTTTCAAGATATGAGATTCATGAAAAAACATTGATACTTATCTCTTTGTATTTTTACAACCTATGTTGACTTTTTTGGGGACTTACACGAGAGCCCCTGATTTTAATCTTGTATTAACACCATTTTTATATTTATCATTGTAACAATAGTATTAATTATTTTAATCTTTGTTGAAATACCTCTTTGATGACCAAAAGAGATCGAATTTTATAACCTTCGCTTATAGGAAATACTGGAAATTTAGGAATCCCTCTTGGTATTGCACTCTTTGGTGAGTAGTGTGCCATATACTAGTATTATCAATATTTGCAAATATATTTTTATCTATACAGTAGGTATCTATTTTTGCAAAAAGTGCTTTTAGTTTCAAGAATCAATTTTACAAATGGTAGATACCTATTTAGTTCGCACTTTTTGCACTCTATTTAACTATAGGATTTACTATTCATCCTCAGTTAGAGTTGGTATTACAAATGGGGCGTATGCTACTATTGTGATACAGCTTATAATTTTAGGAGTCTATTTATAAAAACAAAAAAATAGCCACACACAATTATAAACTAAGTTTGAGTACAAGTTTTATGAAGCTTATATTTTTACCAATAGTTGGTATTGCCGTAGTATTTTTATCACCATTGCCAAATGAGATAGGGGCTATTGATAATCTCTTTAGTTGTCCCACTAGCAGTAAATAATGTCAATATCGCCGCCTTATATGACTTCTTAAACCGTATGATGTGACGGCGATTGTATTTTTAGTACGGTATTGTTTTGGTTTTGATATATTTTGATTTGAGGTTATAAGTTTTGTTTTTCACTAGTTTTTATAAAAGATTCCAAAAGGGATAGCTACCAAATCATGTTAAACTCAACTACCATATCGCCATTGTAAAATACTACACCTAAGCATTTTTTATCATATCTATTTTGTAAATCATGATATGTTTAAAATCATCTTTTTTACACTGCTACTTTGTTTTACTTCAATAGCTAATATCTCATTGTCAATCTCTATAATAAAATCTATCTCTTTTTATCATTGGTTCTATAGTGAAATATTTGAGCTGATTTTGTAAGTATGTGAGATGTTTTGTAACTCGCAAAATATATAGAGTCTCAAAATCTGTCCGCTATAGGTTGAGCTAAAGAAAGGTGCTCTTTTGAGTTGATTCTTAACAAGCTACAAAGTACCCCAGTGTCATTGAAAAAAACTTTGGAGACTTTACAAACTGTTTACCGATATTTACAAAGTATGGTTTTAGAAGGGTAGCTTGATAGATACGGCTTATGATAGAAGGTAGTTTTCTGTGGTGATATCCTTTATCCCTATATCATTGCTAAGGTTTGATTTATTAAGAATTACCACTCCTTGAAGCGAGTAGATTTACAAATTTGATAAAACTATCTATATCTCTTATATCTGTATAAATCTCTTGCATCTCTTTCTATGTAAATTTGAGATATATGATTTGAACCATAACTCTTTTGCTAAACCACTCAGTTCTATAATCTCTGGATAACCACCATCTAAAGATATGCTGTATCACTTCATCACTATACTCTTTTGTGCTAACTTAAAATCTCTTTTTAGTAGTTTTTCTATCACATTTTCATATGGCTTATTATTTTCTCTTTTGAACTTAGTGGATGAAGCCGTAGCTCACAAAGATCGCCCTGCAAGTGTGTCTTTACTCTCTTTGTAGTCTAGTACATTTATACTTCCTGTCAATAAAAAACTTCCATTTATTCTAGTGGTATCTATGTGTATTTTAATATATTCAAGTAGAGATGGAACTTTTGTATCTCATCTAGGCAAATTGGAAGATTCAGATTTTTTTAAAAATCCTTTTGGATTCTCTTTTGCATAAAGGCGAAGTTCCCATCATCAAAGGTAAGATAGTTTTGAAAGTTATCAAGAGCAAGAGTTGATTTTCCAACTTGTCGGCACCATTGAGTAATACTACAGGAAATGTTTCTAGTGCTATTTTGAGTATTGATTCTAGTGTTCTTTTTCATTTTATCTCTTTAGTGATATATTTTTACCATTTACTATATAAATTCATCCACAAATTGATCTTGTGTTGGTGATGGCTGCATATGCTACTATAGTGATTCAGCTTATTATATTTGGGGTATATTTAGCAAAAATCTCTATACGATCCCACAATTATAAATTGAGTATTGCTACAACTATTGCAAAACTTATTTTTGTTCCACTTGTAGGGGTTGTGGTATTGCAATTGAGTGGATTAGACACTGAGCTCTCTATGATATTGATGGTCTCATTACTTGTCCCATTAGCGGTTAATAATGTAAATATCGCAGCACTTTATGATTGTAGACCTTATGATGTAACAGCAATAGTGTTATTAAGTACTTTACTTTTTATGGTTTTGGTCTACTTTGAACTAGAACTATTAAGAGGACTATTTTAAGTACATTTAGTACTTATATTGCTTTTCGGAGGCTTTAAAAGATATCTTAATATCTTTTAAATAGCCTCCTCAGTGCACAATAGTAAGTACATTTAGTACTTATATTGCTTCTTCGTCCTCTTCCCCTGTTCTAATTCGGATGATTTTTTCAATAGGGGAGACAAATATTTTTCCATCACCTATTTTTCCAGTTTTTGCAGCATCACAAATGATTTTTAGCACATCATCTACATCGCTTTCTTTTACTACGAGCTCTATTTTTATTTTTGGTAAAAAATCGACCACATACTCCGCACCTCTATATAGTTCTGAGTGTCCTTGTTGTCTTCCGTACCCTTTTACATCAGATATAGTCATCCCTGTGATACCTGCATCACTTAAAGCTTCTTTTACATCTTCAAGTTTAAATGGTTTTATAACTGCTTCTATTCTTTTCATCGATCTATCCTTTATGTTTTATATTGTTTAAAATGCTCGTTTAAATTCAGGGTATGCTTCCACACCACACTCATTTACATCAAGACCTTCTAGCTCTTCATCATGAGTTGTTCTTAAATTCATAAACTTATTGATAACTAATAATACTATATAACTACTTATAAATGCAAATAATCCAACTACTACAACCCCTTTAAGCTGTCCTAAAAAAGTGATCCCCTCTGTGGGATTACTGGCAAATATCCCAACAGCTAAAGTTCCCCAAATACCATTGACCAAATGAACTGAAAGTGCACCTACAGGATCATCTATTCGTAGTTTATCAAATAATGGTACAGCAAATACAACTAATGCACCACCAATTCCACCGATTATTATTGGCTGATAGATAGTATATAAATCTGGACCTGCGGTAATGGCTACTAGTCCACCTAAAGCACCATTAAGAACCATAGTGATATCTAGTTTTTTATATCGAAGAAGCATTAATGCTCCTGCAATTATTGCTCCTGCAAGTCCTGCGGTATTTGTATTTAAAATAGTCAAAGCTACTGCATCGGCATTTTCTTTTGAAGCGATACTCCCTACACTTCCACCATTGAATCCAAACCATCCAATCCAAAGTAAAAATGCTCCAAGAGTTACAAGTGGAATATTTGAAGCTGGAATGACTCGAACACTCCCATCTTTTGGATATCTCCCAGCTCTTGCACCCATTATAAGTATAGCGGCTAAAAGTGCCCATCCACCTGTTGAGTGGATCACGGTACTTCCTGCAAGATCATACATACTAAGAGTTAAAAAAGTTCCCTCTAGCATATTATCTCCCCAAGTCCAATTAACAATTGTAGGGTATAAAAAACAAGACATAATAATTGCAAAAAATGTGAGAGGAATAATTTTTGCTCGCTCACTGACCCCTCCACTCATTATATTGATAACTTTCCCTACAAAAGCCATTTGAAAGAGTAGTGCAGCCCAGCCACTCATACTATCACTTCCAAAAGAGCCGAATGCTATTGAGTAACCAACAAGCATAAATCCAAGTGATGCAAAAGCATAGATCATAGTGTTGATCATTAAAACAGTTGTAACATTTTTTGTCCGTACAATCCCAGCTTCAAGCATAGCAAAGCCAGGAACCATAAATATAATGAGTACAAATGCAAAAAGTGCAAAAAAAGTATCCAGTATATAAGAGATCTCTGGGGTCATAAACGCATCCTTTTAAAATAAAGTAAGCAATTATAACAAGAAATGAAAAGGAAAAGAGACTTTAATTGTGTAATAAATATACAATTAAAGGAGCATAGGAAGCTCTAGTTTGATACTTTTTGTTTCTAAAAAGAGATTGGCATTGGCGTTTTTCGCTTTCTTTTCTAAATTAAGTTCAAGCTCTTTTGTAAGGGGTACGGGGCTTTTAGCGTGAAACTCTAAAGCGATGATTTTACATTTTTTCTCATTGATTATCTCATACTCACCTGTTTTTATCTGCACTTGCAAGCTTATTTGTTTGTGATCATAAAAGATATGAAAACACTCATTTAAGCACAAGAGAAAATCATTGATATTGAGTTTTAGTTCAGGTATTGAGATATCGTACAACTCTTTAATTTTTAGGCTGGAATTTAATAAGGTACTATTTTTAGAAAGATCTATAAGACTAAAGATATTAACAAGCTTGAGTTTTTCATTATTAATAACATTGGTATGATTTGAAACCACTTTATACAGTCTAAGAGCGATCTCTTCATCACTTAAATATCCTACAAGTATAGCATAGTAAGATTGTTTGTTGTATTTGAGTGCTATATATTTATGTTGAAAACCAAAATTCAAACTAGCATTTGAAACTGCTAGTTCAAAAAGCTCTTTTACGGTTACAAAGTTGAGTAAAAACTCTGCTTCTTTATTGTAGCTTATCA
The DNA here is from genome assembly GCA_018399655.1 of Campylobacterales bacterium. Classification (GTDB taxonomy): domain Bacteria; phylum Campylobacterota; class Campylobacteria; order Campylobacterales; family Arcobacteraceae; genus JAIOSF01. The sequence continues at coordinate 11,741 of JAGYNS010000001.1, read as the reverse complement.
CTTTTCCATTAGAATCAAAAAGTAAATAGGGGTTGAGGTCGTGTTCTATAAGTTGTTCGTAAAAATCTTTCATCTAAACCTCCTGTTCAATATTGTAAAGATCAAGTTTTTTTCGTAGAGTGATCCTATTGAGTTGCAGTTTATTTGCCATTTGGAGTTGGGATTTATACTTTTTTTTTGCTGCTTGAAGCAAAGGGGTTTCAAAGTATCCTAAAAGCTCTTTATACCCTAAAGAATTTTGAAACTTTTTTGTTATAAACTCTTGAAGAGCTGTATTCATATCTTGATCACTCATCGATTGAAGAAAAGTATTTTTAAAAATAGACCGTTTTAAAGATATCCCATTTTCAGATAGATCAATTTTCACACTACTAGGTGTTACTTCTGTTTCATATATTTTATTGGCTTCATTCACATAAAGTTTGGTAAGTTGCTCTAAATCCTCTTTTCGATCTTTAAGTGGTGGAATATCTATTTTTATAGCAAACTGCACTTCAATCTCTACAGGGATAAAAGTGGAAGTCGCGACAATTTTAAGATGAGCTAGTTTTTCTAAAAACTCCACTTTATTGAGAACTTTATCAATATTAGTAACAATGAGTTCACTATATTGCTCTAAATCAGCACTTTTATTTAATATTGCTGTTTCTAGTTTTTTTGCATCAAAAGTGATCGCATCAGGGAGAATTGTTTGAGCTAAAATAGTTTTTCCAACCCCTCTTTCCCCAATAATAAGAATATTAACAGGAAGTGTGCTAGAGGTTTGAGCGATGCTTAAAAGTTTTTTTGATGATTCAGATTTTGCTATAAATTTCATCGCTATTCACACTCATCCAGTTTGTTTTGAACATAAGATTTGACCTCTTCATACAAAGGGGTCTCTTTAAAATCATCAAAACTAGCTCCACTTGCATTGGGATGACCCCCACCACTAGCTAATTTCTGTGCTAAAATAGATACATCTAGCTTATTGGCTGCTCGAAAGCCTACCCGTCCTCGCTTCCCAATATCCATAAAAAAGTGATAATCAGGATTGGCTTTTAAAAATCCATTGGCAGAGATTGATATATTTCCTAATGCGTAAGTAAGAAGTCCTTTGTGCTCTTTGTAGTATACTGTAAGATCCTCTTTTTTTGTATCTAAAAGTTTGACTAAGTAGTTAGAGGTGAGGTTATCTAAAGTGTTATTTGTATTGTGTTGGTTTAAAAACTCTTTTTTATGAAAATAGATCTGTTCATCAAGAGCTATATGCCCATCAGGTTTGTTGATATACTGCAACGCAGACACAAGTAAGAAGTGCTTGTATCTTCTATGATCATCTGGAAAAATAGTATCATTGACTTCTCTGGATTTTGTAATCATACTCATACACACTTTCCCAAACTCAAATAGTGGATCATCTTCTAGCCAAATATCAGCTGCATTGACCGCTTGAATCAGTTTTCCAAAGTTTGTTTCACACTTGTCTAAAAAATCTTTTGCATAATGTTCTATAAAATATTCATAAGTGATCTTTGTAGCACTTCGTGAGGTATCTAAAAAATACCAGTCGTATCGCTTGGCACTTTTACTTCCTGTAGCGTGATGATCTAAAAGTTGCAGTGTAATATGGTACCCATCCTCTTTGAGTCTATTGATCTCATTGTTGAGGTTTTTTGATTCATCAGGGGTGAGATTTAAATCAGTGATTAAAAAAAGAATAGGTTGATCTTTATCACATTTTTCAATTTGATTGAGTACTTCATTGACATAAAGTTTTACTTCAAGTCCATAGTTTGCATTGATAAAAAAACCATCAGGAAAAATTTTTTTAGAGATAAGTTGGCAAGTATATCCATCCATATCAGTATGGGAGATGTGAAAAAATTCATAAGTTTTAAACCTTTGTTATTTTGTATAAAAATTATAATTAAAAATTAATGAATTTTTAGAAGTTCCCATAATATCTTTGAGGGTTAGATTGTCTAAAAAGCCATTGATTTTAGTTTGAAGGTTCGATAGAAGAGGAAAAACTGAACAAGCACCATTAAAGCTAGAGGAGCAGGTTCCTTCAGAGGAGGTACACTCAAAAACAGAGGGTATTTTTTCTTCAGCTATGGTTGTGATCTCTAAAATGGTAAGATCTTCACAACTTTTTTTAAGAGTAAACCCTCCATTGTTTCCCTTAAAAGAGTTCAAAACTCCCTGTTTTGCAAGATTTTGGAGTATTTTTGCTAAGAATGATTTTGAAATGCCTAGTTCATTTGCTAAAACTTCTACATTTTTGGGCTCATCACTTTTCGCGATACTTACTAAAGAGAGTAAAGCATATTCACTTTTTTTGGTTAATAACAATTGTGGTCCTCATAATTTTTAGTGTATTGTATAAAGATTGTTTTAAAGTAGATCTGTTTTAAGAATTTGATTTGAAATTGTAAAGTTATTTTAAGCAAAAAGGACAAAAATTGCCCTTTTTGAGAGAAGATTATTTTGCTCTGATCCCAAGATCTGCAACAAGTTGTGTAAATCTTTTAAGGTCAGTTCTTTTTAGATAGTTTAATAGTCTTTTTCTTTTTCCTACCATTTTAAGAAGACCTAATCTTGAATGATGATCTTTATGGTTTGATTTAAGATGTTCTGTCAATCTTCCAATTTTTGAAGTTAAAAGTGCTACTTGCACCTCTGCTGAACCTGTGTCTTTCTCATCTCTTTGAAACTTTGAGATAATCCCTTGTTTTATGTCCTGATCTAAAGCCATCGTGGACCTCCTGATTGGTATATTTTCAATTGTATAAATTATTTTGTACAAATTGGATGCGAATTATAGTAAAAGAAAACTCTATTTAAGCTTAAACGATTTTAAGTTTTAGAGCAATATCCTTCATAATTGGTGTTTTTAATTTTCTCAAGATACACCAGTGTATGTTCAAGCACTTTTTTCTCCTCCACAAGTGGTTGCATTTTAGTATTTTTTTGAGTAAGGTTAAGGCTTTGATTCGCTACTATTTCTTCAACTTCACCTTGAAGTTCTTTTAACCGTTCATTTATTGTATCTATCATTTTCATTTTTTAATCCTTTTTGTGTATAATAGCGTTGAAACAGTTAATAAATGGTAAATAATGGTATTGTAATGGAAATAGAACAAAATATTTTTTATGATGAGTTTTCAAATAAACTTACAAGTTTACATAATGCTTTAGTTGATCTACAAGCAGACTTTAGTAATCATGAAGCTGTTCATGAGATGTTTCGAGATATCCATACTATTAAAAGTTCCTCTGATCTTTTAGGGATGTTTGATGTTGTGAATATCACTCACAAAGCTGAAGATCTTCTTCAAGAGGTAAGAGGTGGCAAAATTAAAGTCAATGATACCTTCGTATCACTTTATTTTGAACTTGAAGAGTTTTTAAAAACATCTATTGATAACACTGCACAGGGGATTTATGATGATAATAGTTTGCAAGATCTTGCAATCTATTTAGAAAATCAGTTTGAAAAGATTTTAAATGAACCTGAGCTTCTTACTAAAAAAACCCTCCTTGTTGTGGAAAGTTCAAGTATCAATCGATATATGATCAAAAAAATAGCACATGATCTACAGTATGATGTATATATAACAGACAATGGAGTTGACGCTCTTAAAAAACTTCATGAGAAGCAGATCGATATCGTATTTTCAGATATCACCTCCTCTTGTGATAAGTGTGTAGATTTTTTAAAAAACTTTAAAAATGATATTTTATATGATCATATTCCACTAGTCGTGTTAGTGGATATATTAGATATGAAGACAAAACAAATAGCGAAGCAAGTGGATGCAAAAGCGTGGTTGAAAAAACCAATTGGGGAAAAACAGGTGAAAAATTTACTCCAAAAGTTAGTTGGGTGATTAGAGGATTACTAAAGTTCAATATGATATAATCAGCCCCTTTTAAATAGAAACAAATAATTTTAATATGAGGATAGAATAATGAAAGTATTATTAATAAAAGATGTAAAATCTTTGGGAAAAGTAGGAGAGGTCAAAGAGGTTAAAGATGGGTATGGAAAGAATTTTTTGATCGCAAAGGGGTTTGCAAAACATGCCACGCCAGAAGTTATGGAGCAATGGGAAAAAGAGCAAGAGAAAATAAAAGCCCAAGAAGCATCACAAATAGAAGAAGCAAATAAAACAAAAGAGAAAATAGATAGTTTTAAATTTACCATTAAGCATAAAGTTGGAGCAAATGGACACTTAATAGGGAGTGTTACAAATAAAGAGATTCAAATTGCAATGAAAGAGCAAGCGGATATTGAGATTGATAAAAAGCAAATCTCTCTTGAAGATAAAATAAAAACAATTGGGATATATAAAGCTGATTGTAAACTAGGGCACGGAATTCATGCAATGGCTACAATTGATGTGATAGAGGAACAATAATGTTTGAAGCAACAACGATACTTGCATATAAAAGTGAAGATGGAAGTGCTGTCATTGGTGGAGATGGGCAAGTTACCTTTGGTGATACAGTTTTAAAAAACAATGCTACAAAAATAAGAACTTTGTATAATGGTAAAGTTTTAGCAGGGTTTGCAGGAAGTACAGCGGATGCATTTAATCTTTTTGATATGTTTGAAAATCATTTAGAGACCACAAAAGGGGATCTTTTAAAAGCAGTGATCAATTTTTCTAAAGAGTGGCGAAAAGATAAAATGCTTCGTCGACTTGAAGCGATGATGCTTGTATTAAATGAAAATCATATATTTATCTTAAGTGGAACAGGGGATGTTGTAGAGCCTGAAGATGGATGTTTAGCTTCAATTGGAAGTGGTGGAAACTATGCAATTGCCGCAGCAAGAAGCTTAAAAAAGCACTCTTCATTGGCTCCTCAAGAGCTTGTAAAAGAATCTTTAATGGTTGCAGGGGAGCTTTGCATCTATACAAATCAAAATATTAAAATATTAACATTAGATAAGGAAAGTAAGTAATGGATATGACTCCAAAACAGATAGTTAAATACCTTGATGACTATATTATAGGGCAACAAGAAGCAAAAAAAACAATAGCAATAGCTTTGCGAAATAGATATAGAAGAATGCAGTTGAGCCAAGAACTTCAAGAAGAGATTATGCCAAAAAATATTCTAATGATAGGTAGCACTGGGGTTGGTAAAACGGAGATTGCAAGAAGAATGGCAAAGATGATGAATCTTCCATTTATTAAAGTGGAAGCGAGTAAATATACTGAAGTTGGGTATGTGGGGCGTGAAGTGGAGTCTATGGTAAAAGATCTAGCCCATGAATCTTATAATTTAGTTACAAAAGAGTATGAGCAAAATATGCAAAAGCCAATCGATGATGAAGTAACAAGAAAGATTGTAGAGATACTTGTACCACCACTTCCAGAATCTGCAAGCGAAAATGCAAAAGAGTCATTTATTAAAACCTACAATATGATGGAAAAAAAAGTGGTAAGTGGTGAAATAGATGATAAAAAAATAACTATAGAGCTTCCTAAAAAAACCCATGTAGAGATAGTTGATAGCAATCTTCCTATGGATATGAGTGCTATTAGTGATAGTATCAACAATATGTTAGGGAAAATGGGGAAAGAGAAGATTCAAAAAGAGGTTACGATCAAAGAAGCAAAAAAATTATTGCGAAATATTGCTAGTGATACTATTTTGGATAAAGAAGCTTTACAAAATGAAGCGATCAATCGATGTGAAAATGGTGGAATAATATTTTTAGATGAGATTGATAAAATTGCAACAGGATCAAATAACAAAAACTCTGATCCTTCAAAAGAGGGGGTTCAAAGAGATCTTCTTCCAATAGTTGAGGGGAGTTCAGTCCATACAAAATATGGTCAAGTAAAAACAGACCATGTTCTATTTATAGCCGCAGGTGCGTTTCATGTAAGCAAGCCTAGTGATCTTTTACCAGAACTTCAAGGGAGGTTTCCTCTTCGAGTAGAACTTGATCCACTAGATGAGGATGCACTTTATAAGATACTTACCAATACAAAAAACTCTTTATTGCGTCAATATGAAGCACTTTTGGGTGTTGAAGGAGTTACTTTAGAGTTTGAAGATGAAGCGGTAAGAGCTTTTGCAAATTTAAGTGTCAGTGCCAATGAAAAAGCAGAAGATATAGGAGCAAGAAGATTACATACTGTAATCGAAAAAGTGTTAGATGAGATCAGTTTCAATGCTGATGAACACTCAGGAGAGACCATTGTGGTCACAAAAGAGTTAGTGGAGAAAAAATTAAAAGATATCGCCACCAATGAAGATAGTGCCAGATATATTTTATAATTTCGGGCACCTCTAAAAATATATATGTTCATAGCTTTTGTATACTTATAGATATACAAGGCGATGAGTTGAAGTCCTACCCGTAGGTAATACGAAACGATATAACGAAGTATATCTATAAGTATATAAAGCCCAAAGGGAAGGGAAACTAAAAAGATCTTTCACCAAAAAATTTTCAAAGTTACCTAAGGGTAGCTTGGAAAATTTTTGTGATAAAATCTCAATTTTATTTTCCTCTTCTATGAATAATATCTATTTTTAGAGGTGCCCTTTATAATGAAATAAGATTGGTTTAGTTACAATTTTTCTAAGATAAAAGTGGAGTCAATTATGAAAATAGCAAGTTTTGAGGATGTTGAAGCGCAAGGGTATGATATTTGTTTCATCCATAGTGGATGTGAAGGTGATGCAGATGTAGTTATTTTAGATATTAATAGTATCTTTGATTATGAAGAGAAAAAGCATGATATCTGCAAAGATAAGTTTACCTCTGTAGCTATTATAGATGATCCTAGTGATTATGATGCCTTTAAAAATTTTGGTATCACAGCATGGATCAAGCGGGATGATATATCCAAGCTAGGTGAACTTTTAGATGAGATCAAAGGGCGAATAGAGAGCTAGATGTCTATTGTTGATACCCATTGTCACCTTGATCACCTTCAGCTAGAAGAAGATGTTGATGAGGTGATACAAAGAGCCATAAAAAATGGTGTAGAGTCTTTTATTATCCCAGGAGCTGATCCAAAAGATTTTCCAAAAGCGGTAGCATTGAGTGAAAAATACGATAGCGTTTATTTTGCTGTGGGAGTGCACCCTTACGATTGCGAAGATTTTGATATTGGATTACTCAAAGAGTATGTAAAACACCCTAAATGTATAGCCATAGGGGAGTGTGGACTAGATTATTATAGGCTTCCAGATAATGAAGATGAAAAATTGCAAAATATTGAGTTGCAAAAAGAGGTTTTTATAAAGCAAATTGAGTTTGCTAAGGAAGTTCAAAAACCTTTGATTGTTCATATTCGTGAAGCAACACAAGATAGTAGAGATATCTTAATGGATAATAATGCAAAAGAGGTGGGTGGGGTGCTCCATTGTTTTAATGCAAGTGAACATCTTTTGCCATTAAGTGAGCATAATTTCTATTTTGGTATAGGGGGAGTCGTTACATTTAAAAATGCAAAAAAGCTTGTTCAGATTCTTCCACAGATACCAAAAGAGAAAATAGTGCTTGAAACGGATACCCCATATTTAACTCCTCATCCACATAGAGGAACAAGAAATGAGCCATACTACACCACTTTCGTGGCACAAAAAGTTGCAGAGTTGTTGGATATGGAGCAAGAAAAATTAGAAGAATTGACCACAAACAATGCAAAAAGGCTCTTTGTAGAGCTTTCTTAAAGAATAAAATAGTTAATTTTTGGTAGAATATACCTTATTTTTATTATAAAGGTTGATTCCGTTGAAGTTTTTTTCGTCTATTTTATTTGTTATTTCTATTTTCGTCTACTCAAAAGCTGCACTTGTAAGCACCTCGTTTGTAGGGAGTGATCTAAAAGTTTTAGAAGAGTTAGATATCAGTACTGAGTATATTACCGATTATGAGTTGCAAAAACATTTTCAAGCAATTTTAAAGCATACACAAGCAAGATATACCCAAAAGCTTAATGATGCTCATCTTTTCGTTCCAAAAATCAAAAAAGTTTTAAGAGAAAATAATATGCCATCAGCATTTTTGTATCTAGTGATGGCTGAATCAAACTTTGTTCTTGATGCAAAGTCCTATAAAAGTGCCAAAGGGATGTGGCAGTTTATGCGTGGGACTGCAAACATGTATGGACTCAAAACAGATGAGTACATTGATGAGCGGATGGATATAGTAAAATCTACCAAAGCAGCAGTTGAATATCTTCAATATCTTCATAGTATGTTTGGGAAATGGTATCTAGCAGCTATTGCATACAACTGTGGGCAAGGAAGAGTTATCGAGGGGCTAACTCGAGCAAAAATCGATATGTATTGTGAAGATGTTGGATACAATGTATGTCGAAAAGAGCCAAAGATCAATGAATACAGAAGAATAATCCATGGGTACCAACAAAAATGGCTCAAATTTAGTGAACTCAATAAAGTGTACAAAGAGGTAAAAAATTGGGACTATGAGCCAGATATTGATAAGCTTTTAGTGGTACAAAAAAATATTTCACGACAATATATCCCTGATGAAAGTCGTGGGTATATTCGAAAAATCATTTCACTTGCAATGATGAATAATAGTGATTTTTTAATCAAAGATGACAACACCCACCTTTTAAATAGAGGGATAAGTGATCCAATTGCTAGTATCGAGGTAAAAGGGGGGACACTTTTACAAAATGTTGCCCAAGCTGTTGGAGTAAAAACAGAACAGCTAAAAAAGCTTAATCGGCATATTTTAAAAGATATACTTCCTATGGATGAGCAAAAATATACACTTTATATCCCATACTCAAGACTTTCAAGATTCAATGCAAATAAAGATAATATCCAAGATACACAATTTGCTTTATATAAAGTACAAAGAGGAGACACCCTAGCTTCTATTGGGAAAAAGTTCTCAATAAGTTATGAGATAATTAAAAGACACAATAAACTGCGATCACATATAATCAATATAGGACAAGAGCTAGCTATCCCTGTACTTGATCCTAAAATTTATGCACAAACTATAGAATATACTGTAAAAATGGGTGATACACTTAGTAAGATTGCCTCAGCGTATAATATTGATTTTAAAAAACTGATGAAAGATAACAATTTACAAACAAGTATGATAAAAACAGGAGATAAACTTGTTATACAATATCAGTAAATATGCTTTTTCTATAAGTATACTCTTTGTATTTACAGGATGTTTTTCGATGTTTGATAGATATGATAGAGGTTATTATTCTTCCTCTTATTCAAATCAACAGTATCAAAAAAACGCCTCAGCTCCAAAAAAAATAAATGATTCCCCTGCGATGCATAGAGCAACCATGCGACCCTATGAAGTTTTTGGAAAAAAATATCATCCAACAGTTGCACATGTAGATGATCAATTTACAGGGATCGCATCATGGTATGGACCTAAATTTCATGCGAAAAAAACAAGCAATGGTGAGATATATGATATGTATGGACAAACAGCGGCTCATAAAACTTTGCCTATGAATACTATGGTACGGGTTGACAATCTTGAAAATGGAAAATCAACAGTAGTACGAATCAACGATAGAGGACCATTTGTAGCAGGTCGAATTATTGATCTTTCCAATAAAGCCGCTCATGATATAGATATGGTAAAAAAAGGGACGGCAAAGGTAAAGGTGACTGTTTTAGGGTTTAATGGAAAAATTGCAACAACTTATGCTGAAAAACAACAAACAGCTACTGTAGGAAACTATTTCGTACAAGTGGGGGCATTTAGTAAAATGGAGGGTGCCCAAACTACTAAAAGAAAATTTGAGATGATTTTAGATAAAAATAAATATCGAGTTGTTTTAAAAGATGGGTACTTAAAAGATAAACCTATTACAAGAGTATGGATTAGTGGATTTAGAAGTGAAGCTGAAGCGGAAGACTTTAAGCAAAACAATGGTCTACAAGGGGCGATGATTATTGCTCAATAAAGGGAAAAAATGAAAGAGACACAAAGAGTTACAAAAGAGACAAATATACGATGTAGTATCGATAAAGATGGTACAGGGCAAGGGATCATAAATACAGGTATTGGTTTTTTTGATCATATGCTAGAAGCTTTGAGTAAACATAGTGGTATAGATATCGATCTTATTTGTGAGGGTGACCTTCATGTGGACCAGCATCATACAGTTGAAGATTGTGGAATTGTATTAGGACAACTTTTAAAACAAGAGATTTTCCCTATAGAAAATGTAGAACGGTATGGGAATGCTATAGTGGTTATGGATGAAGCATCTGTAGAGTGTGCTTTGGATCTATCAAATAGACCCTATTTGGTTTATGAGTGTGATATATTTGGAAAAGTAGGAGAGTTTGATGTTGAGCTAGCGGAGGAGTTTTTTCACGCACTAGTATCAAATTGTGGGATCACTTGTCATATTATTAAACAAAGAGGTCGAAATAAACACCATATTTTAGAAGCCAGTTTTAAAGCGTTTGCAGTAGCACTTAGACGAGCTTTAGCTGAAAATACAAAGCTAGGGATCCCTAGTACTAAAGGGATTTTATGATCAAGCTAATTGTACTAGATGTTGATGGTACACTTACAAATGGTGATATAAGCTACACAAATAATAATGAAGAGCTAAAAACATTTAATGTAAAAGATGGACTAGCGGTTGCTTCTTGGACAAAAAAACTTTCAAAGAAAGCAGCGATAATCACAGGGAGAGAATCTAAAATTGTAGAAAAAAGAGCGACAGAACTAGGTATCACTCACCTTTTCCAAAAAATTGATAATAAAGAAGAGGTGCTACAAGCTATACTGGATCAAGAACAAATCTCATGGGACGAAGTAGCAGCTATTGGAGATGATCTTAATGATCTAAAAATGCTGAAAAAAGTAGGGCTTTCTTTTGCTCCAAATGATGCGGTTGAATATATTCAACAAAGAGTGAATGTTGTAACAGCATCTAAAGGTGGAGAGGGTGCTGTAAGAGAGATGGTAGAATATATTTTACAATATGACAATCTTGAGGGGTTAGAGTCGCTATGGGAGTAAATAGCCTTTTAGTTGTCCTTTTTTTAGGAGCAGTTGTATTTGTTTTTTATGATATAGAAGCACTAGAAGATGATATTCAAACCCAAGAAAAGCCGATGGTGAGTTTTTATGGTAGTACCTCATTTACTATTGATGATAAAAGTGTAAAAAGTATTGTAAAATCCACTGAAGCATATATGTATAAAAATAGAGAGGAGATGGTAGATGCTACTTTGCTCTCAAGAGATAAAAAAAATTTAGTAGCAAATTTTATAAAATCTGATTTTGCCACAAAATTTGAAAATGATATCTATTTTGATGGAAACATTTTTTTTCAATCAAGCAATGGAGTTAATCTTAAAAGTGAACAGCTAGAGTACAATATACTAGATAAAATTGTAAAAAATTATGCACCGTTTGAAGTGGAACACAACAATAATACCTACAGAGGGGAAGATATTTATTATGATACAAAAATTCAATTATTAAAAGCAAACAATATACAATTTGGTGTAAAGGACAGAAATGATTAGATTTTTTTTAGTAATAAGTTTTTTGATGTTTTCTTTTATGAAAGCCCAAGACCAGTACCTTAATATTGATGCAGATTTTTTTGAGGCAGATGAAAAAAAACAAAAGATGTTTTTTGAGGGGAATGTTAAAATGACAAAACAAAAAGATATTTTAACTTCAAATCATCTCCTTATTAATACAAGAGCATCCTCTACAGATAAGAATAAACAAGTACCAAAAG